>NZ_JBHUVA010000123.1:0-12157 GCF_042670805.1 Micromonospora sp. NPDC057141
CCAGACGGCGGCGGCCAGCGGCACGGCGACGACGGCGGCCCGCCGGCCGCCCGCCCCGCAGGCCCCGGCCCCCCCCGCCGCCGGGGGGGGGCGCGCCGCCCGGGCCGGCGCGCCACCCGTCGTCGCATTCAGGGCGCGGCCCCGCGCGGACCGAAAGCAGATCGTCCTCGTCTGAGGTGATGAACTCTCTCTCAGCGCATCCGGCTTGAGATCCACCGCAGGCGGCTTGTCGATCGTCACCCGGTCAAGCTGGTAGCCACCACGCGGCGGATCAGCAAACTCCTCCCCGGTCCGGGCGTCCTCGTTCAGCTGAAGTAGCCCGGCCCGGCGCCGTACCGGACGACGCCCCGGGTACGCCCGGTCAGCTGCGAAGGCTCCACTGCTGGTTCGCGCCGCCGTTGCACGACCAGAGGATGATCTTCGTGCCGTTGGCGGTGGCGGCGCCGTTGGCATCGACACAGAGTCCGGACTGGACGTTGGTGATGGTGCCGTTGGCGTTGACGTTCCACTGTTGGTTGGCGCCGCCGTGGCAGTCCCAGATGATGACCGTGGTGCCGTTGGTCGTGCCCGCGCCGTTCGCGTCCAGGCACTTGTTGCCGTACACGGTCAGTTGCTTGTTGGTGCCGTAGGTCCACTGCTGGTTCGTGCCGCCGGCGCAGTCCCACAGCTGCACCTGGGTGCCGTTGGTGGTGGAGGAGTTCGGCACCTCGACGCAGCGGCCCGACTGGCCGCCCACGAGCCGGCCGCCCTGCTGGCCGGTGCCAGTGCCCTGCTGCCGGACGATCGAGCTGGACTCGGCGGACCGGTTGCCCTGCGCGTCGAGGACGAAGAGCCGGTACTCGCCCTGGGACGTCGGCACGGCGATGGACGTGGCGGTGCCCCCGGCCCTGGTCATCGTCGGGCCGGCGGTGAAGGTGGTCGTGCCGGAGGGAGCCAGCCAGACCGTCCTGGTCGCGTCGCCGGTGCTCCGGATCGGAATCGACTCCGTACCGCTGGTGACGTAGGTGCTGGCCGGCAGGACGTGGTTCGGCAGGGAGAGGTTGCTCGCCGGGACGATGTCCCGGAAGGCGTCCTCCAGGCCGGAGTTGGCGGCGATGCCGTACGCCGGTGCCGGCCAGACATAGTCGGAGGAGACGAGGATGTCGTTGACCGTGCTGTTGGGCAGGTTCTTGTTCGAGACCTTGTTGATCGGGCCGTAGATCTGCGTGATGCTCAGGTCGTGCTTACGCCCGAAGTCGTCGGAGTTGATGAGCCAGGTGATGTTCTTGTCCACGCTCAGGACGTTGTCGCGGAAGGTGATGTACGCCGATCCCTCGTCCGGGTGGAGTCCGTACTTGTGCCCGGCCGGCACGCCCTGGAGATAGTTGTTGGTGATCGTGGTCCCCGGCTGGCTGCCCAGCGTGTAGATGGGCGCCGTGTCACTGAGGCGCTGCACCGTGTCGATGATGTGGTTGTGGCTGATGGTGTTGTTCCGGGCCGTCGTGGTCGGCCGGTTGGGCGCGATCGAGCCCGATGACCCGTCGAAGTTCCACCAGCCCCAACCGAGCGTGATGCCCGACCACGGCGACTTCTCGATCCGGTTGCGCTGCACCGTCAGGGTGTCGACGAAGTACGCCGAGACGGGGCTGTGCCCGTTGAACAGCACCGCGCTGTCGTAGAGGTAGTTGTTCCTGATGTCGATGCTCTTCGGCAGTCCCTCGACCTGCGGGGACCACTTCTCCCGGTTGGTCGAGGTGTGGTCGCCGATGTAGACGTGCTGGGGATGGCCGACGGTGATGGCGGAGCCGGCGATGTCGTTGGTGAGGTTGCCGATCAACTGCGTGTCCTGCACGTCGTTGACCATGTTGATGCCGTCTGCGCCGGTGTGCTGGACCCGGTTGCGTTGCAGGAGGATCCCGTCGGCGTTCTCGACCTGGATCATGCCAGGGGTGACGTCGACGTTGCGGTAGTAGTAGTCGTGGAAGTTCCGCTTCGCGTACGCCAACGCCCCAAGGTTGCCCTGCTGCGCCTGCTTGTACGAGGAGCCGGCGACGTTGAACAGGTTCCAGTCGGAGTGCTGGACGGTGAGACCGGAGAACATGATGTTACGCGCGTGGCTGCTCGTCGAGGTGCCGGCGACCCGCAGCAGGGTGGTCACGTTGTTCGGCGCGAAGACCGACGCGGTCGACATGTTCTCGGCGCTGCTCTTGTAGTAGTAGAGCGTCTTGCTGCCCTTGTCGAAATAGAACTCGCCCGGCGCGTCCAGGAACTCGTAGGCGTTCATCACCTTGTGGGAGCCGCCGGTCTGCGCATTGCCGTTGAACGCACCCTGCGCGATGGCGGCACCCGGTTGCTGGAACAGCGCCACCCGGTTCGTACCGTCGGAACTCGTGGTCACCTGGCGGACCCCCACGATGGCGGTGGTCCAGGTCGTCGCCGTTTCGATCTCGATATCGTCCTGATTGCGGGAAATCGCGGGGAAGTCGTTCAGGCTGTACTTGGCGCCGTCACACTGCGACCCCGACTCCCAGGCCCACGCGGCCTGCCCGGCCGTGATGTTGTACGTCCCGTAGCAGCCCGCCGAGCCGATCGTCTTCGATGCCATGTACGCGCGCTTGTCGTTGACGTAGAGCGCACGCAGCTTGTTGGCCCGGTCGAGCGGCGCCTTCCAGATGTTGCCGCTGTGCTGGGTCCACCCGGTCACCTGCACCCCGCCGTCGAGCACCGGCGTCTCGTTGGGATAGGCGGAGTAGCTGACCCGGTAGCCGTTGGTGCCGGAGTCACCCGCCCCGAACTCGATCGTGCTGTTCACCGGGTAACTTCCACCGCGGAGATACACCTGGATGTCGCCCGTCATGCTCGAATTCACCGTACGAACGGCGTCCCTCGCACGGTGCAGGGTCTTGAATGGCGACTGGAGCGTTCCCGGGTTGGCGTCGTTTCCGTCCGGAGCGACATAGTAGGTCTGCTGGACGGCGGCCGAAGCCGGCAGCTGATTCGCGACCACTGCCGGCAGCCCGGAGGCGACGACCAGCGCAACTGCCAGCAGTGACCTTCGAGCGGTGGAGACGGTTGAATTCACGTACCATTCCTTTCGATTCCCGCCCAAAAATATGTTCGCTGGACAGTCGTCCCGGGGGCGCGACAGTGAACCACCGTACGAACAATGGCCGACTCGCCGAGGGAAGGCACGGGGCGATCCTGGCGATTCCGACCATGGCGGATTCGTTGACAACGGTCAGCACGACAGAGGCAAGATCCACGCGAAACGTGGAGCGGCAAGCATCGACCGGCGGCACTTGTCGCGCCAGTGCCACCGGCAACTCCAGTTGCCCGCTCACACCCGCTTGCCCATGGTCACAGAATTCTGCCTTGAAGCGTAGGCGTCGGGCACACTCCCACGCAACCACCGGATTGGCCATCGACTATGCATAATCGCAGCCGGGTCAGCCACTCTCCTGGCCCGGCGCTGCCCGCCCGTCGCTGCGCGTACGGTGCGCACGCTGCGCGGCCTGCTCCGTCCTGCTCGGCGTACGCGCTCGCGGTGCTCATCTTGCGGCCCGTTGGGGTCGCTCAGGGGCCGCCCCCCTCTGCCCCCCTTGCCGATATCCACCGCCCCGGCCCTGCGGCTCCCACGAGGAGGCGATCGTCGACGAACAGACCGACGGCCGACACCGCAGCCCGGGCGAGCATGAGCGTCGCGTTCGCCATCAGCGGGACGATGCCAGCCACGCATGGCGCACTGAACGACCTGGTGCCGACGGTCAGGCTGACCGCGCTACCGCCGGATGGCGCGACGGAGCCTGCGGCGTACGCCGCCGTCAACCCGGGTCCTGACCCGCGCCAGGATCTCCTCGTACCGGCGGTCCGCGCGCCTGCTGAGCACTTCGGCCTGCTCCAGCATGGCGACGATCGTCTCGATCGCCGTGTTCAGGACCTGCCCGTCGTCGAGTTCGTCGGGACTGCGGCTCTGCTTCATGCTGGTCGGCCGGAGTTCCTCCAGGTCGCCCACGATCCGGCACGGATAGTCCCGCAGCTCCTTGATCTGCTGCTCCGCCAGGTCGGCCACCCATTCGGCCCGGTCCAGGCCGACACCGAACTTCAGCCCGTTCTCGCGCTGCCGCAGCACGGAGTCGACCAGGTGGCGCTGCACGACCTCCTGGTACGGCCTGCGGAGCGGGTAGCGGTCACCCAACGCCAGGTTGACCCGGCGCAGCACCTCGGCCTCGGCCGCACCCAACGAGGGGTTCGAGGTGGGGGCCTCCAGTTCGCACAGGTCGTCGGGGATGCCCATGATCCCCGCGAACCGGTGCCACAGGGTGTCGTGCGGGGCCCCGGGAGGCGGGACCGTCACCAGGTGGCGTCGCTCGGCGGGCACCAGATCGCCCCAGCGACGAAGCATCCGGTTCGCGGTGTAGTTTTCCCAGAACGTCTCGAACTCGCCGCGTTCCACCGCGCCGAGGAAGGCACCGAAGCGCCAGCCACTGCGGGCCCGGATGCTCTGCTGCCAGGTCGACGGGAGGGTACGCCACAGGTCACGTCCGGCCACCACGATGTGCACCTCGGCGGGTCGCAGGCTCTCCACGGCCCGGGCCGCCTGCGCGCTGCTCGCCCCACCCAGCCCCTCGTTGCTGACGATCACATCGCCGGACCACTCGCGGGCCTTCGCGGCCAGCCGGTCCCAGGTCCAGCGCAGGTCGGCGTCGCGCCAGGGCACCTGGCGCAGATCGGTCATGGCCTGGTCCTGCCCCCGGGCGCTCCCGGGCAGCAGGATGCCGGCCCGCTTCAGGTC
Source organism: Micromonospora sp. NPDC057141 (assembly GCF_042670805.1). NCBI lineage: Bacteria > Bacillati > Actinomycetota > Actinomycetes > Micromonosporales > Micromonosporaceae > Micromonospora > Micromonospora sp. NPDC057141. Next base: position 4,772 of record NZ_JBHUVA010000123.1, read on the forward strand.
ACGCCTGTTCCGCCAGAGCACGTTCTGCACGAAGGTGCTGCCCGCCTTCGGGGCGCCGATGTGCAGGTAGACGCGTCTGGCCATGCTGCCTCCCGTGGGCGGATCAAGGGTGACCGGTGCCGGCCCGGTCCGTGGGTGCCCAGGGTGACATACGAAGGTGGCGGACAGGTGTCGTCGCGAGAGCCCGTGGTGCTGTCGCATGGCCGCGACCTGGCCGCCCTCATCGAAGGGGTGGCACGCATCGACCTGCCGACGAGCGCCGGGCCACCAACAGCAACACAAGGGGACCGGCCGGTGGTCACGTCCGGCCGCCAGCAGATCCACCGGCACCCGGCGTCCGCAGGCACCCGGCGTCCGCAGGGGCAAGGCTCCGACCAGCGGCGAACGCCTGGCCGGAGCCGAACGTCCCCGGTCAGGCGGCCGGCGTGGCCCTGGTTTGCAGCCCGACCCGCAATGCCTCGACGACAAGGTCAAGCAGTTCGTCCCGATGGGAGACACCGCCGGGCACCAGACGGAGCAATTCGGCACCCACCCGGCTGAGCAGTTCGTCGGCGAGCGGCGCGATTGCGGTCACCGAGCCAGCGAGAACGTGCAGCACCTCGGTCAGCGGAGCTTCTGGCCGGCTCGCGACTCTGGCGGCCAGCACCGCACGAGCACCCCGGACGCAGAACGCGCCGTCCGGACGCGGCAGGAGGACTCCGCTGTCGATCAGCGGGCGGGTCAGACTCGGGTCGGCACGTAGCACCTGGTCGATCGTCCGGTTCGGCAGGATGAACTTGCCGATCACCCCGTCCGGGTCGATCAAGGCACAGATCGCTTCCAGCGAAAGGCCCCGCCCCTGCAGAAGCGCGACAGTCCGCATTCGGTTGAGGTGGGGGCGGTCGTAGTAGGGTGTCCGACCGATCCGGTTCGGCGGCTGAAGCAGCCCGCGGGTGTGGTAGGAACGGATGGTCCGCGGGGTGAGCCAGACCTCGGCCGCCAGCTGATCGATGGTCATCAATAGTATCCCCTGCCTCCGATCGTCGCCACAGCGGCCCCGAGCCAATGGCGGCCGCCGGACCCTGCGGGCCACGGCTTGTCCACTTCCTGCCGGACCGCGGTATCAAGTTCAAGAGACCGACGGATCGCCGACCAACCGCGTAGATCCACCGATGCCGACGAAGAGGCCCAGGCTCCCACCAGGCCTGCCCCGAGTGACTTACGCCGGAGACCGTCAAGCGACATTCCACATCCTCCCGGACCGTGATTGTGGCAGCGTCGCTATAAGCAAAACATAAAGGGGTCGACAGGCGTTCGCCGCGCGTGCGCCGACCTGTGCATAGACGTGTGCCACCGACCGACCCGCACCCGCCACGCCCGCAAGAAACCTGGGCCGAGGGCAACCCACACCCACGTCACACTGACCGGGATGTTCGTGATGCATGCATGGTGGCGCTTCGCGGCCTACAGAGGTTCTGCGGGGCAATGCCACTTCTTTAGCGGCGTCCTTGGCGTCCCTGGCGAACCGAGAGCCTGCTGCGGCCGGAGCGCACCTATCGTGGCGGATCAGCGGCTCCTTTACGCCGCCCACCCCACCGCTGCCACCCGCCCGCCCCAGCTCGCCCCGACGGGCAGGCAGGGTAGTGAGCCGGTCCACCCGGATCGTCGAGCAAACCACCACCAACCGACGCCGACAGCGCCCGCGCGGGCGAGCCGTTTCGCCCGACCAGCAGATGCTCGACCCGCAACAGCGGCCGACCAGGGGGACGCGACCCAGCCCCACGCCGCGAACGCCGACATAGGAAGACCCTGCCGCAGCTGGGATTAACGTGCGCGGCGGTAAACGCGCTGCCGAATTCCCACGCCCCGACGGCCCAGCAGAAGGCGTCGACTCCGGCCGGGTGATTATTGTCACCTGCCATGTTGGGCAATTTGGACACCACTTAGTCGTCTGCGCCCAACCGGAGGATCTCACCATCCGAGCTGGCACCATCAACGCCATCACCGGCCAAGCATTCGCCCTTATTGATCCCACTTGGCGAGTCCGACACATCATCCGTTGCGCATCAGACAGCCGGTGGTCGATGGGTTGAAGGGAGGAAGCGAGCCAGCCATTCGGACCACCATCGGGGGATGATCGGATGAGCCAAGAACCGTGTAAACATTCGCCGAACCCCATGCCGCGGAAGGGATCTCTTCCATTTATTTGAGCGTCGCCGGTTACTGCCGATGCTTGTCGGTGTCCATCTCCCCCACGAGGACTCCATGGAGGTCCCGGGATGAACGTTCCGACCAGGCTCCGGCGCGACGGCCAGAGCATCCGCACTCTCCTGCTCCAGATGACGCTGGCAGTGGCGATGATCTTCGCTGCCACCGCAGTGGCCGCCCCCGCTCAGGCGGCCAAGGGTGCCAAGACCGCGCCGACGGCCGGCACCGAGGCCGCAGTCGGTGCGGCCGCCGCTCCGGCCGCCGCACCAGCCGGAGCCAAGATGCTCGGCAGCGACTCGGTGTTCGGGCCGGCCGCCTCCTACAGCTACAACGTGTACTACTACGCGCCCAACTACGTCGAGGCCTACTACACCGTGTACTCGGGATCGGTCAGCTTCGGCGTGTACTGCTCGGGCGCGGGCTGGATCAACGGTCCCTACGTGGGGGCCGGCTCCTGGTTCAGCTGGGTCGACTGCGGTTCGTACGGGCCGGCGACCGCATTCCGGTTCCAGACCATCGGCTGATCCCGCAACCGGGTGAGGTCCCAACTGGGACACCCACCATCGGGAGAAGCACGATCGACCAGCTGAACCCGTTCGGCCGACAGAAGGTGCGGCCTCCCGGTTCTCCCGGGGGGCCGCACCCGTATCTGCGTCAAGCCGGTCAGTGCCCGCCCACCCACCGGACGACGGTGCGGGCGACTACCGCCAGCCGGTCAGTTCGTGCTCAACGCCTCGGTCGGCGCAAGCCGGGCGGCGCGGACCGCAGGGTAGACACCCGCCAGCACACCGGTGCCGACCGCTACCGCGAGCCCACCGAGCAGGGCCGTCGGCGGCAGGACAGCCGGCCATCGCTCCACTACGGCGTAGCCGGCTGTGACCGCCGCGCCGAGCAGTATTCCCAGCGCACCGCCGATGCCGGTGAGCAGTACGGACTCGGCCAGGAACTGGCTGGCGACATGTCCGCGGCTGGCACCGAGCGCCCGGCGCAGCCCGATCTCCCGGCGCCGTTCGAGCACCGAGATGATCATCGTATTGGCCACTCCGATCCCGCCGACCAACAGCGCGACCGCGCCGAGCCCCAGGAACAACGAGGAGTACGCCTGCTCGACCAGACGTTGCGCGGCCAGTGCGTCGGACGGGCGGGAGACGAGCACTTCCTCGGGCCGCTGCGGGTTCGCCGCACGCCCGAGAACCGCCCGTACGTCGTCGACAGCCTCGTCGTCCACCCGGACGAAGATCGCCTGCGGGCGCCCGTCGAAGCCGAGGTAGCGCTGCGCCGCCGGCCAGCCGACAAGGACCGAGTTGTCGATCTCCGGGGTGAGTGGGAGTCGGTCGAGCACCCCGATGGTGATGTACCAGCGGTCGTTGATCCAGACCGGCGGAGCGGGTTCACCTGGCCTCGGCTCGACGCCCAGCAGTTCACTGGCCCGCGCGCCCAGCACCACGGCCGGGTACTGTTCGGTCACCCGGTCGAGGAACACCCCGACGCGCATCGTCGCCTTCAGCACGGCCGGCAGGTCGAGTCGGGCGGCGGCGACCGCGAGGCCGTTGGTCTCGCCCTTCGGCACCAGGTTGGTCCGTCGCACCTTGGCCGAGGTGTAGCCGATGGCGGAGGCCGACTGCACCGGCTCGATGCGTTGGATCATCGGCACCGACTCCACAGGAAGCTGTGCCTGCTTCCCGGTGACCAGGTTCTGGCCGGGCGTGACGGTGAGCAGGTTCGGCCCGAGCGCGGCCAGCCCCGCCCGCACTGCGGCCTGGTTGGACGCCGGAATTCCGATCACCGCGATCAGGGCGGCGATCCCGATGGTGATCCCGAGGGCCGCCAGCACCGTGCGCGCCGGGCGGGCCCGGATGCCAGCCGTGGCGAGCCCGAGCAGGTCGGACAACGACAGCCGGGCGGGCGACGGCAGTTGCACGGTCATCCGGCCACCGCACACTGTCGGGTGACGTCGGCGCGAATCTGCCCGTCGAGCATCTCCACCCGACGGGGGAAGCGACCGGCGATGCTGAGATCGTGCGTGATCACCACGATCGTGGTGCCCTCGGCATTGAGTTCCTGGAGCAGGCCGAGGACCTCGGCGCCCACCCGGGAATCGAGATTGCCGGTGGGTTCGTCGGCCAGCACGATACTGGGACGATTCACCACGGCCCGGGCGATCGCGACCCGCTGCCGTTCTCCGCCGGACAGTTCGGTCGGCAGGTGGCCGGCCCGGTGCGCGAGCCCGACCCGTTCGAGTGCCTCATCCGCGCGGGCTCGCCGTAACCGGGCGGGGACGCCCCGGTAGAGCTGCGCCGTGACCAGATTCTCCCGTGCGCTCAACCCGTCGGTCAGGTGGAACGACTGAAAGACGAACCCGATCCACGAGGCCCGCAATGCGGAGAGCCGGCGGTCGGTCAGCCGGTCGACCCGATGCCCGTTAACCCACACCGTCCCGGTCGTGGTCCGGTCGAGGGTACCCATCAGGTGCAACATGGTCGATTTGCCGGACCCGGATGGCCCGACGACGGCAATCATCTCGCCCGCGTGCACGCGGAGGTTCGCCGCACGTAGGGCGTGGACGCCGCCTGGATAGATCCTGGAGGCGTTCTCCAACTCCAGCACCGCGGTCATCCCGCGACCACCACTGCCATGCCCTCGGTGACCCCGTCCCCGGAGACCTCGACCATACCGTCGGCGAACAGGCCCAGTTCGACCGCGTAGTATCGCTGTTCACCCTCGGCCGCCTCGATTCCGTAACCCCCCTCGCGCAGCGCCACCAGGGCCTCGATCGGCAGGGCGAGCACGTCGTCACGGCTGGCCCCGTCGAACCGGACGGTGGCCGGGCCGGTGTCCACCTTGGCGGCCAGCGCGGCGTCAGTGAAGCCGATAGTCACCGTGAGCGTGGACCGATCGTCCTCGCCATCGCCGACGGCGACGACCGACCTGGTCTTCCCGGTCGTGGACCGTCCGTCGGCCAGTTCCAGGCGGACCTCGGCGCCGGGACGCGCGAAGCCGCGCTGCGCCTCCTCCAGTTCCGCCGTGACCAGTCGCCCGACACCGGTCACGTTGAGCACCTCGGTCTGGGCTGAGCCACCGAGCCGCCCGGTCACCTCGTCGACCCGTACCTCACCGGGGAGCACCACAACGTCGCCGTGGGCGAGCCGTCCGGTCTCTGGCAGGCCGAGTCCCTGCTGCCACTCCTTGAGCGCCTGCCGGGTGCCCGACCGGAACCTGCCGTCCACCGTGCCGACGTCATAGCCGAGCGCGTCCAGATTGCGTTCCAGGACCAGCACGTCGGGCCCGGAGGACACCCCGCCGCCGATGTCCCGGTACATCGGAGTGTCCCCGAACAGCAGCGGGACCGGGTCGGCGTCCACCGAGTACAGCCGCTCCCCCCGCCTGACCAGCGCGCCGGGGCTGGGCAACCAGGTTATGGTGCCCGCCCGGCGACCGGTCACCGGACTGCTCCGCCCGTACCCGACGGTGCCGTCGACCACGATCCGCTCGACCAGGTCGGTCCTCGTGACCGTCGCAGTACGCCGAGGCGTGGCCTCCCGCGCCGGCTCGGCGGAGACACCCTGGAGTCGGCTGTACGCCGTGACGCCACCGGTGCTGAGCACGGCCACGGCCACGACGCTCCCGAGCAGCCAGCGCTGTCGCCGCTCGCGTCGCATCCGCACCGGACCGCCGCTCTGGCTGGTGGTCGCCGCGCTCACGATCCGGCACCCGGCGTGGCTGGCTGGTAGCCCGCCTCCTGCCGGCACTCGCGCAGCTTGGCGAGGACGGTCGGGTTGCTGATGTCGATCCCCGGTGGGATGGCCAGCGATCCGGAGCCGCCACCGGAGTGCGGGTCGGGGTCGGGATAGTCGAATCCACCGGCGCGCATGCACTTGGCCAACGCCCGGGCCTGCTCCAGTTCCTCCTCGCCGAGCGGCTTCGGGTTACCGCCGTTGGGCAGGTGCTGGCGGCACTGCTCCAGCGCGGCAAGTTCCCGCTGCTGCTGGCCGGGTGCCTTGGTGGAGTCGACCTTGCCCGAGTCGTGCCCCGAACCGCCGCCCAACTCATTGCTGTCACTATTTGCGTCGAGATCGACTCCCTGCTCCTTCATACACCGCCGGAACTCGTCCTGATCCGCGTCCTGCGGCGCGCTGGAGACACCGGACACCGACGCGACCTCGTTGCTGCCGACCTTGGTGGCACAGCCGGTGGCCAGCAGTAGCGTGGCCAGCAGGATGGGCGTCAACCACTCACGACTCATGGCGTTCCTCTTTCCAGGGTCCTCTCCCGATCAGGATCATTCCCAGCTCAGGAAGATGTCATTGTTGCCAACAGGTGTACCAGTGAGCTGATATCGGTGGCGTAAGCGGTACTTCTTATCTCGAACTTACGATCGATTGGTGCACACTGGAGCCGGTGCGACGAGAAGGGATCTCCATGCGCGTACTGATCGTGGAAGACGAGGCGGTACTGGCTGAGGCGACGGCCGAGGGACTTCGCCAGCGGGCCATGGCGGTGGACTTGTGCGCGGATGGCGCCACCGCCCTGGAGCTGATCAGCGTCAACCGCTACGACGTCGTCGTCCTCGATCGCGACCTGCCTGTGGTACATGGCGACGATGTCTGCCGGGCGATCGTCTCGGCCGGTGGTGAGGCCAGAGTGATCATGCTGACCGCCTCGGTCGGCCTGGACGAACGGGTATACGGGCTCAACATCGGCGCGGACGACTACCTGACCAAGCCGTTCGCCCTCGCCGAACTCGTCGCCCGGGTGCAGGCACTCGGTCGGCGTGCCAGGCCGGCGCTACCGCCGGTGCTGTGCCGCGCCGGCATCGAACTCGACGTACCCCGGCACCAGGTGCTCCGGGACGGCCGGTTCATCGCGCTGTCCCGAAAGGAATTTGCCGTACTGGAAGTTCTGATGCGGGCCGAAGGCACCGCGGTCAGCGCCGAGGAACTGTTGGAGAAGGCATGGGACGAGCACATCGATCCGTTCACGAACGCGGTTCGAGTGACAATGATGACCTTGCGGAAAAAGCTGGGCAGCCCGGCGGTGATCGAAACGCTGTCCGGAGTGGGTTACCGATTGAGCGGGTAGTCCTGCGTCACCTGTCGGTCAAGGGACGGCGAATTCAGGCGGTCGAAGCATTTGCCTCTACGAGTTCGGCGAATATCTCGGAGGGCTTCTTCCAATCATGGATCTTACGGGGTCGGTCGT
>NZ_JBHUVA010000124.1:0-11663 GCF_042670805.1 Micromonospora sp. NPDC057141
GGCCCGGGTCGGATCGACTCGGGCCACCGGCGAAGTCCACCGGCCGTCAGTCGGCCAGCTCGCGGGACTCGCTCGTCTCGAAGACCACCAGCTCGGTGAGGCGGACCCGCAGCCGCTCGCGCAGCTGCTCGGGTGCGGTCTCGTTGCCGCAGCAGCGGGCGACCAGCGCCTTCACCTCCTGTTCCAGGCCGTACTCGCGCAGGCACGGCCCGCACTCGTCGAGGTGGTGCCGGATCAGCGTGCGGCGCTCCTCGGCGCACTCCAGGTCGAGGTAGAGGTAGACCTCGGCGAGCACCTCACGGCAGTCCGTCTCGTGCGGCTTCCCACAGCTCATGTCACACCTCCCGGCCGGCGGCGGCGGTCGAGCCCTTCGGGGACCGCGCAGCGCTGAAACCGCGCTCGGCGGCGTAGCCCTCGAGCAGCTTGCGCAGATTACGACGGCCCCGGTGCAACCGCGACATCACCGTGCCGATGGGCGTGCCCATGATGTCGGCCACCTCCTTGTAGGAGAAGCCCTCGACGTCGGTGAGGTAGACGGCCAGGCGGAACTCCTCCGGCAGCTGCTGGAGGGCCTCCTTGACGTCGCTGTCGGGCAGCCGGTCCAGCGCCTCGGTCTCGGCCGACCGCAGCCCGCTGGAGGTGTGCGACTCGGCCTCGGCGAGCTGCCAGTCGGTGATCTCCTCGGTCGGCGCCTGGATGGGCTGGCGCTGCCGCTTGCGGTAGGAGTTGATGTAGGTGTTCGTCAGGATCCGGTACAGCCAGGCCTTCAGGTTCGTGCCCTGCTCGAACTGGTGGAAGGCCGCGTACGCCTTCAGGTACGTCTCCTGGACCAGGTCCTCGGCATCCGCCGGGTTGCGTGTCATTCGCAGCCCGGCAGCGTAGAGCTGGTCGACGAAGGGCATCGCGTCCCGCTCGAAGCGGGCCCTGCGCTCGTCCGTCTTCTCGGTGGTCAACCGCACATCCCCTCGCGTCGGATGCTTTCCCGCCGAGGATACGCGCCGGGCGCTGCCCGCAGTTTCGCTTTCGGCCGGTGTGCTGGTCCTCACCACCACAGGCCATTCCGGCCCGACCGGCCCCGCCACCACGGGCCACTCCGGTCCACCCAGCAGCCGCCTGAGCTGCTGCGCCTCCCGTTCGTCCCGTTCCCGGCTCCGTGTCTCGGTCGGCACCGGTCACACCCCCCTGAAGCAGAAGTCTCGTCCGTGGGGGGTAACGCGGGGCGCAGGCCCCGGCATTCCGGCCCGCCGGCCCCGTTCCTGGTCCCGGCCCCCGACGGGTGTCGGCGCTGGGACCAGGAAGGGCCTGGGAGGGACGGTGCCGGACGCCCGGACCGGGCATCCGACACCATCGGAGACAACGAGGCGTACGGCCACCGGTCACGGCCCGGGGGCGGTCAGGGCGACGCCCAGCCCCGGCCACGCAACCAGTCGACCACCGCCGCGGCCGTCCCGGCCGGATCGCCGGCCAGGTCGTGCCGCTCGCCGGGCCGGACCACCACCCGCACCGCAGGGGCGGCCCCGGGCACGCCGAAGGGGTCGCGGTCGCCGTTGACCACCAGCGTCGGCAGCCCGGTGGCCAGCTCCGCCGCCCGGGAACGCTCCGGCCGGCCGGGCGGATGCAGCGGGAACGCCAGGGCCACCACCGCGTCGGCACCGACGGCGACGGCGGTACGGCAGGCCACCCGGGCACCACTGGACCGGCCGCCGACCACGAGCGCGGGCACGGCGCGATGCCTCCGGCGCAGCACGGCCAGAACGGCCGTCCACGCCTCGTCGAGGTGCCCGGCGGGGGCCGGCGCGCGCCGGCCCGCCACCCGGTAGGGCTGGGTGACCCGGCACACCGCCAGCCCGGCGGCGGTCGCCGCGTCCCGCAGCGCGCTGAGGTCCGGCGCGTCGACGTCACCGCCCGCGCCGTGCCCGAGCACCAGCAGGGCCCTCGCCGGGCCGGCGGGCAGGTCGGTGTCGACCCGGGCCGGCCCGCGTGGCGTCCCGATCTCGTCCGCGTCTCGCACGGGCTCATTCTGCGGGTTGCCGCCGCCGAGGTCGTCCCGCCCCGGCCGGACCGCCCCTACCGGCGGCGGTCCGGCCGGGGTGGTCAGCTCAGTGGGACCAGGGTGAGCAGCCGATCCCGCACCGGCGGGCCGGCCTCGTCGGCCGCGTCCGGGTCCGGGTCGACCTCGCTGCGCCAGGCGACCAGCATGGCCCGGCGCTCGCGCGGGGTGGTGCCGCCCCATACGCCGTGGCAGTCACCGACCTCCAGCGCCCAGGCCAGGCACGATCCCTGCACGTCGCAGCTGCGGCAGAGCGCGACGGCCGCGTCGGCCGGCTCGTTGGGCGCCGGAAAGAACGTCTCCGGGTCCACGCTCTGGCAGGTGCCTCTGGTGCGCCAGGCTTCGTCCTGCCGCCGTTCACGCAACGCCCGCAACAGGCGCGGATCCCGTCGTGCGGCAGCAACCTCGTGCGGGCGGGGCATACGCGCCCGTGTCATCCACCCACCTCCCCCGTGGGACCGGAAAGATCGATGAGTGCCGTTCGCACCGTGCGAATCGTCACCCACTACCGGCGCTGTGTTGTATCGCACTTTCAGACACCGGGACAAGAGCCTTCCGTAAAGATGACTAAAAGCTCAGGCGACGATTCGCCCGCAACTCTGGCAAATCAGCACGCGACAATGCCCCCGGCAACTGTCAGAAAAGCGTCACCTCGTCGGTCGGGTCGGCCTGCGCGGGCACCCGAGCGATCAACTGCGGCCCGTCGTTGCGGACGTTGCCGACCGCCGACCCGACCGGCCGGATCTCCAGCCCGTCGAGCCACCCCGGATCGGGCGGGGCCAGCAGGGCGGCGGCCGGCTCGTCGGTCGGGCCCAGCCAGGACGCCCACCGCTCGCGGGGCAGCAGCAGGGGCATCCGCTCGTGCACCCGCGCCAGCTCGCCCACCGCCGCGGTGGTCAGCACGCTGAAGGTCAGCACCGCCCCGGCGGGCCCCTCCCAGACCGACCAGATGCCCGCCAGGGCGAGCACCGACGAGTCGGCCGGGGTCATGAAGTAGGGCTGCCGCCCGCCCTCGGGTAGCCGGACCCACTCGTACCAGCCGTCGGCGGGGACGAGGCAGCGTCGACGGGCGAACGCGGGCGCGTACGCCCGGCTGGTGTCCACCGTCTCCGCCCGCGCGTTGATCATGCGGGCCCCGGCGGCGGGCGACTTCGACCAGGGCGGGAGGAACCCCCAACGGCCGGCGGACAGGGCGCGGTGCCCCTCCGGCGTGAGCCGCACCAGCGGCACGGTCGTGGTCGGGGCGACGTTGTGGCTCGACCGGACCCGGCCCTGCGTCTCGTCGGACGACTCGAACACCGCACTCAGGTCGACCGCGCTCCGGGTCGTGGCGTACCTCCCGCACATGGGGCACACGCTAACGCCCCGGGCCGCGTTCGGCTGTCCCGCCCACCGGGAGCGCGCCCGGGCGGCCCGCCCGGCGGCGGACACGGCACGGCAGAATGTGACCGTGGGGAACACGACCGCGACCCGGCCGCTCCGGCCGTGGACCGCTCCGACCGCGTCCGACCCGGTGGTTGCCAGGCTGCGGCTGCCCGGCTCCAAGTCGATGACCGCCCGCGCACTCGTGCTCAGCGCACTGGCCGGCGGCCCCTCCACCCTCGCCGGGCCGCTGCGCGCCCGCGACACCGAGCTGATGGCCGGCGGCCTGCGGGCCCTCGGCGCCCACATGTCGATCGCGGACGACGACCGCTGGCTGGTCCGGCCCCACCCGCTGGCCGGCCCGGCGCACGTCGACGTCGGCCTCGCCGGCACCATCATGCGGTTCGTCCCCCCGGTCGCCGGTCTCGCCGAGGGGCGGATCACCTTCGACGGCGACCCGCAGGCCCGCACCCGCCCGCTGGGCCCGCTGATCGGCGCGCTGCGCTCCCTCGGGGTGCGGGTCGAGTCCCCGGCCACCGGCAGCCTGCCGCTGACCGTGTTCGGCACCGGGAGCGTCACCGGCGGCGAGGTGGTGATCGACGCCTCCGCCTCCAGCCAGCTCGTCTCCGGCCTGCTGCTGGCCGCGCCGCGCTTCGACCGGGGCGCGGTGGTCCGGCACGTCGGCCCGCCGGTCCCGTCCGCGCCGCACCTGCGGATGACCGTGCAGATGCTGCGGGCCGCCGGGGCGGCCGTCGACGACAGCACCCCCGACGTCTGGGTCGTCGAGCCGGGGCCGCTGACCGGGCGGGGCTGGGAGATCGAGCCCGACCTGTCGGGCGCGGTGCCGTTCTTCGCCGCGGCGCTGGTCACCGGCGGCGAGGTGACGTTGCGGGGCTGGCCGCACAACAGCGCCCAGCCCGTCGAGCAGCTCCGCACGCTGCTGCAACGCATGGGCGGCGAGGTGGCCCTCACCACCGACGGGCTGACCGTGCGCGGCACCGGCGTGGTGCACGGCATCGACGCCGACCTTTCCGACGTCAGCGAGCTGACCCCGGCGCTGACCGCGCTCGCCGTGCTCGCCGACTCGCCGTCCCGGTTCACCGGCGTGGCACACATCCGGGGGCACGAGACCGACCGGATCGCCGCGCTCGCCCGCGAGTTCACCGGCCTCGGCGCCGACCTCACCGAGTCGGCGGACGGGCTGGAGATCCGGCCCCGGCGGCTGCGCGGGGGGGCGTTCCGCACCTACCACGACCACCGGATGGCGCACGCCGCCGCGGTGACCGGCCTGGCGGTCCCCGGCATCGAGCTCGACGACGTGTCGTGCACCTCGAAGACCATGCCGGAGTTTCCGGGACTATGGTCGGCGATGGCGACCGGAAAGAGCTGACACGACGGAGGGCGTCCTGGCGACCAAGCGGCGGGAGTACGACGAGGACGACGTACGGGTCCGGCCCGGGAAGTCCTCGCGCCCCCGCACCCGCACGAGGCCCCGGCACGCCGACGCCGTCGACGGCTTCGTCATCGCCGTGGACCGGGGCCGCTACACGTGTGTGCTGCCCGGGGCCGGCCCCGACGTCCCGCTGGTGACCGCCATGCGGGCCCGGGAGCTGGGCCGCAAGTCGGTGGTGGTGGGCGACCGGGTGGGCCTGGTCGGCGACACCTCCGGGGCGGCCGGCGCGCTGGCCCGCATCGTCCGGATCGCCGAGCGCAGCTCCGTGCTGCGGCGCACCGCCGACGACGACGAGAACACCGCCGAGGGGCGGCTGGAGCGGGTCGTGGTGGCCAACGCCGACCAGCTCGTCATCGTCAGCGCGCTGGCCGACCCGCCGCCGCGCACCGGGTTCATCGACCGGTGCCTGGTCGCCGCGTACGACGCGGACATCGAGCCGCTGCTCTGCCTCACCAAGGCCGACCTGGCCGGCCCGGAGCAGGTGCTCGGCTACTACGCCGAGCTGGAGCTGCCGTACGTGCTGCTGCGGCCCGACGCCGACCTCGACGCGCTGCGTGACCTGCTCGCCGGCCGGGTGTCGGTCCTGGTGGGCCACTCCGGGGTGGGCAAGTCGACGCTGGTGAACCGCCTCGTCCCGGACGCCGACCGGGCGGTCGGGGTGGTCAGCGCGATCGGCCGGGGCCGGCACACCTCGACCAGCGCGGTGGTGCTGCGGCTGCCGCCCCGCCCCGGCGCCGACACCGACCCGGGGTGGATCGTCGACACCCCGGGGGTGCGCAGCTTCGGGCTGGCCCACGTCTCGGCGGACAGCCTGCTGCACGGCTTCCCCGACCTGGTGGAGGGGACGGTCGACTGCCCGGCGAACTGCCAGCACACCGCCGAGGAGGCGGACTGCGCGCTGGACGCCTGGGTGGCCGCCGGCAAGGCCGACGAGCGCCGGCTGGCCTCGTACCGCCGGTTGCTGGCCTCCCGGTCCGGGGAGGGTGACGCGCGGGAGCCCGACCAGCGCAACCCGGGCGACCCGCTGGAGGGGTCGTGACCGCCCGACCCGCTGGAAGGCGCGTGACCCGGCCGCCGCTACCGTTTGCGGCATGACCGGGTACGCCGACGACCTCGCCCTCGCCCACCTGCTCGCCGACGCCGCGGACGCCATCTCCACGGCCCGGTTCCGGGCCCTCGACCTGCGCGTCGAGGCGAAGCCGGACCTGACCCCGGTGTCCGACGCGGACACGGCCGTCGAGCGGGAGATCCGGGCCCTGCTGGCGCAGCGACGCCCCGGCGACGGCCTGCTCGGCGAGGAGTACGGCGGGCAGCCCCTGGCCACCCCGGGCGGGCGGCGCTGGGTGGTCGACCCGATCGACGGCACCAAGAACTTCGTCCGGGGGGTGCCGGTCTGGGCCACCCTCATCGCCCTGCTGGAGGGCGACCGGCCGGTGCTCGGGCTGGTCTCCGCGCCGGCGCTGGGCCGCCGCTGGTGGGGCGCGCTCGGCGCGGGCGCGTACGCCGGCCCGGACGCCGCGCACGGCACCCCGGTCCGGGTGTCGGCCGTGGGTCGCCTCGCCGACGCCAGCTTCTGCTACTCGTCGCTGTCGGGGTGGGAGTCCGCCGGGCTGTTGGAGCCGATCCTCCAGCTCATGCGGGACACCTGGCGCAGCCGGGCCTACGGCGACTTCTACGGCTACATGCTGCTGGCCGAGGGGGCGCTGGAGGTGATGGTCGAGCCGGAGCTGTCGCTGTGGGACGTCGCCGCGCTGGTGCCGATCGTGACCGAGGCGGGCGGGACGTTCACCGACCTGGCCGGCCGGCCCGCCCCCGGCGGCGACGCCACGGTGGAGAGCAGCGCCGTGGCCAGCAACGGCCCGCTGCACGCCGACATCCTCACGAGGCTGGGTCGGCCGGCCGAGCGCTGAGCGCCGCCAGCCTCTATCCTCGCCAGGTGGTGTCCTCCGGTTGGTGCTTCCTGGCGGCGATGATCGTCGCGTACGGCTTCGCCAACCTGCTCCAGTCCGTCGCCGCGGCGCGGACCACCGTGCACCACACCTTCGACCCGGGGCTGCTGCTGCGGCTGGCCGGCCATCGCACGTACCTCGTGGGGCTGGCCTGTCAGGTCGGCGGCTTCGTGCTGGCCTTCCTGGCCCGCCGGGACCTGCCGCTGTTCCTGGTCCAGGCCAGCGTGGCGGCGGGGCTCGGGGTGACCGCGATCCTCGGCGTGCTGGTGCTCAAGTGGCGGCTGCCCACCGCCGAGGTCGCGCTGCTGGTGCTGCTCTTCGCCGGGGTCACCGGCCTGGTGCTGTCCGCGCAGCCGGCGCAGTCCCGGCCGCTCGGGCCCGCCGGCCTGGTCGCGCTGGCGGCGGCGCTCGCGGTGATCGCCGTGGTCGGTTTCTTCGCGGTACGGCTGCACGGCGCGCCCGGCTCGGTGGCGCTCGGCTCGCTGGCCGGGCTGGCCTTCTCCGCCGCGGCGGTGGCCGCCCGCCCGCTGGCCGCCGTGACGAGCGTGGAGGGGTTCGTCCGGGATCCGCTGCTCTACCTGCTGGTGGCCCACTCGCTGGTCGGGCAGCTGCTGCTCGGCCTGGCCATGCAGCGCGGCTCGACCACGGCGGCGGTCGCCGCGATGGACGCGGCCGGGGCGGTGCCGGCGGCGATCGTCGGGCTGCTGCTGCTCAACGACAGGATCTGGCCGGGCCGGGAGTGGCTGGCCGCCCTCGGCTTCCTGGCCACGCTGGCGGCGGTGATCGGGTTGACGCGGTACGCCGAGCCGCAGCACCACCACGAGGTGGCCCGGGAACGCGCCCGGGGGATGCTCCCCGCCTGCGTTCCGGCGGCCCGCCCCCGCCGCTGATCAGGCCGCCTCGACGGGTTTGCGGCGCAGGACCACCCGCTCGTAGAGCCGCTCCAGCGCGCCGGCCGTGCGTTCCCACGTGTAGCTGCACCGGACCCGGTCCACGGCGGCGTGCCCGTACGCGAACCGGCCGGCGTTGTCGGCGAGCAGCCGGCGCAGGGCCATCCCGAGGGCCCGCACGTCGCCCGGCGGCACCAGCTTCCCGGTGACCTCGTCGACGACGGCGTCGGCGATGCCGCCCATCGCGTACCCGACGACCGGCACGCCGCAGGCCATCGCCTCCAGCGAGACCCGGCCGGCGGAGGAGTAATGCGGGGTGCAGGCCACCACGTCGGCCGAGCGGTACCAGGTGGCCATCTGGTCGTGCGGCACCGCGCCGACCAGCTTCACCTGCTCGGCGACCCCGGTGCGCTCGGCCAGGTCGCGCAGGCGGCACGCCTCGGCGTGGTTGGCGAGCTGGTCGGCCGGCGGGCCGCCGGCGATCACCAGCTCGGCGTCGCCGACCAGCCGCATCGCCCGGATCAGGTCGTCGTGCCCGTGCCCGGGCGTCAGGCCCCCGACGGAGAGGATGCGCGAGCGCTGGTCGCGCGGGGCCGCCTCCCCGTCCGGGCGGAACTGGTCGGTGTCCACCCCGGTCGAAACCATCACCACCGAGCTGCGTTGCAGCCCCATCCGGGTCAGCTCGTCGACCTCGTCGTTGCACTGGGCGACCGCGATGTCCACCGCCCGGGTCAGGGCCCGCTCCAGCGGGATGCGGGTGCCCGGGCCGTCGTAGCCGGGGCCGAGGTGGCGCAGCTGCTCCACGCCGAGCGAGTGGAAGGTCTGCACGACGGGGATGTCGGTCTCGCGCACCGCGTGCGCGGCGACCAGCCCGCCGACCCAGTAGTGCCCGTGCACCACCTCCGGGGACCACTCGCCGGCCCACCGGTCGGCCAGCCACCGGCCGAACTCGGACACGTGCCCGACCAGCTCGGCGGTGGGCATCGGGGCGGCCGGGCCGACCGGCACCCGCTCCACCCGGTAGCCGTCGACCTCCGCCGTCGCGGGCAGCGCGGGATCGTCCCGGCGCTCGTAGACGTGCACGTCGTGGCCGCGCCCGGCCAGCTCGGCGGCGACCCGCGCGATGTGCTCGCGCGTGCCGACGGCCGGGCCGTCGACGGGCCGCGACGGGCCGGAGTGCGCGCACACTAGGCCGACGCGCATGGGTCACCTCCATGCGGTTCGTTGAGCTGGTGGTCCTCCCGGTCAGAGGGTCCCATTAACCGGGCCGCCCGGAGCCGAAACCTGCCAACTCCCCCGCCGCGGCGGGCCGCCGGCCGCCGATCCGATCCGGGCCGTCGGCATGAGCGGGGCCCACCGGGGTACGGGCCAGGAATGCCTCTGACCCGCACCCTCGACGATGCCGCCATCGTGCTCACCGGCGCCTCCAGCGGCATCGGCACCGCCACGGCGTACGCCCTCGCCCGGCGGGGCGCGGCCGTGGTGCTGGCGGCCCGCAGCGAGGAGGCCCTGGAGCGGGTGGCGGCACGGTGCCGGGAGCTGGGCGGCCGGGCGCTCGCCGTACCCACGGACGTCACGGACCCGGTGGCCGTGGAGATCCTCGCCGCCCGCACCGCGGAGGAGTTCGGCCGGATCGACGCCTGGATCAACAACGCGGCGGTGAGCGCAGTCGGGCTGTTCGACGAGATACCGGTGCGGGAGTTCCGCCGGGTGCTGGAGGTGAACCTGCTCGGCGCCGTGCACGGCATGCGGGCGGCCCTGCCGTACCTGGCGGCGGCCGGCGGCGGGGTGCTGGTCAACAACGCCTCCGTGCTGGCCGAGGTGGCGATGCCCTACCAGTCGGCCTACAACGCCACCAAGCACGGCATCCGGGGGCTGGCGGACACGGTGCGGCAGGAGCTGCGGCTCACCGGGCGGGGAAGCGTCTCCGTGTGCACGGTGCTGCCGGCGACCATCGACACCCCGTTCTTCCGGCACGCTGCCAACCACACCGGCCGGGAGCTGGTGCCGCCCCCGCCGGTGTACCCGCCGGAGCTGGTCGCCGAGACCATCGTCCGGGTGCTTCGCCGGCCGCGCCGCGAGGTGTACGCCGGTGGCGCCGCCCGGCTGCTCGGCGCGCAGTGGCGGCTCGCCCCCGCCCTGGCCGAACGGGCCCTCGGCTGGTATGTCCACCGCACCCAGTTCGGGCCCGCCGGGCGGCCGGACAGCACCGGCAACGTCTTCGCCGCCGACGCGGCCGGACGGCGGGACGGCGGGTGGCACGGCCGGCGGCGGCAACTGGTCCGGATGACCACCGCCTTCGGGCTCGCCGCGGCCGGCACGGCGGTCGGGACGATGGCGGCCCGGGCCAGACGGTCCCGGACGGCACGCTGATGAACTCCCCCGACCGGCAGGATGCGCGGTTCGTCACCACCACGCACAATGGGGCGATCATGCCGACCGACGTGCGCTGCGTGGTGGAGACGGACGAGTCGTCCGGGGTGCTCCGGCTGACCGGGGCGCTCGACGCCGCCGGCACGGCCGCCGTGCGGGACGCGCTGCTCGTCCGGCTCTGCGTCCGCCCCGGCCCGGTGGTGGTCGACCTGTCCCGGCTGCGCCTGGCCGCCCCCGCCCGTGGGCTGTTCGCCGAGGTGCGTCGCGAGATCGCCGACTGGCCGGCGGCGGGGCTGCTGGTCGTCGACCCGACCGGGGCGTCGGCCGGCCCGGGGCTGCCGGTCTGCTCGACCCTGGCGGAGGCGACGGCGGCGCTGGCCCGGTCCCCGATGGCCGCGGCGACCACCACCGCACTGCCGCCGGTCGTCGGCGCGGCCCGGCAGGCCCGGGCGCTGGTGACCGACGGCTGCGCCCGGTGGGGGATCGGCGGGCTGGCCGAGGCGGGCTGCATCGCGGTGACCGAGATGGTCAACAACGTGGTGGCGCACGCGCACACCCCGATGACCGTCCGGCTGGCACCCGGCGACGGCACGCTGCGCATCGGCGTACGCGACCAGTCCCGGCGGCAGCCGCGATACTCCGGGCTGGCCCCGCCGCACCTGGCCGGCGGTCGGGGCCTGCTGCTGATCGACACGATGGCCCGCCGCTGGGGCAGCACCACACTGCCCGACGGCAAGCTCGTCTGGGCCGTGTTGGACCTCGCGGGCAACCCCGGCTGACTCCTGCCACCTCAGCCCCAGTGGCCCCACGTGGCGGCCGGGACGCCGACGGGCGGATCGGTTACGGGCGGTATGCAGTGGGTAGTGATCAGCCATGCGCGACGACGAGTACCCGACCCCCGTCTCCGACCCGGAGGCCGACGGTCTGCCCGACACCGCCGACGACGACTCGACGGCCAACGACGACGTCGAGACCGGTCGCGAGGCGGACGGCCCGGCGCCGGCCCAGCTGCCCGGTGACCGCACGCCCGTGGCGGTGGACCGGTTCGGCACCACCGCCGAGGAGCAGCTCGACGGCGAGTCGCTGGACTACAAGCTCCAGCGGGAGAGCTTCGAGCGCCCCGCCGACGACCCGCTTGCCGGCCCGGTCGATCCGGACATCGCGGCCGAAGCGGACAGCGAGGAGGCCGCCGCCCAGGCGCAGCTCGACGCCGACGTGATCGACCCGGGCCCCGCCTCGGACCCGCACTCCCCCGTCTCCATCTACGACCACGGCCAGCTCGGCAGCGTCGCCGACGCCGAGGTGGGCCGGCTGGTGGAACCGGACGAGGGGGCGCACAGCGACGTGGAGACCGACGACGTCGCGTACGACGCCGGGTCCGCCGGTGGCGGGGCGAGCGCGGAGGAGCTGGCGATCCACGAGACCCGGCCGCCCGGGGCGCACTGACCCGGCCGTCCACGGCGCTCGACCGGCCGGCCGGTCAGTTGCGCTCGGCCGGCCGGTCAGTTGCGCTCGGCCGGCCGGTCAGTTGCGCTCGGCCGGCCGGTCAGTTGCGCTCGGCCGGCCGGTCAGTTGCGCTCGGCCGG
>NZ_JBHUVA010000125.1:0-11597 GCF_042670805.1 Micromonospora sp. NPDC057141
ATCAGGTACGGCGCGAGGGCCAGCTGCTCCGAGCCGGCGGCTCAGGCGTTCAGGATCACCGCGTTGATGATCATGCCGAGCACGGCGCCGGCCACGCTGGCGGCGGCGGCGTACCAGCCGAGCGGCTTGTCGCCCAGCACCGCGCCGACGACGCCGAGGATCACGCCGAGCAGGCCGAAGATCAGCGGCGAGACGAAGACCGCGAGGGCGGCGAAGACGAACGCGACGATCGTGCAGATCCGGGCGGCGTTGGTGCGGGGGCGGGTGGTGGCGTGCGTGTCGGCCATGACGTCCTCCGTGGTGAGCCTCGTTCTTCCGTCGACCGGATCACTACCCACCGGGGCCGGAAACTACGCACCCGGGCCGATCCGGCGCGGCGCGCACGTGCCGCCGGTCAGTGGAAGACGCCGGTCAGTGGAAGACCTTGAGGCCGACCACCCCGGTGACGACCAGCAGCAGGCAGACGATCCGGGGCAGGCTCGCCGACTCGTGCAGCGCCAGCATGCCGACCAGCGCCGTGCCGACCGCGCCGATGCCCACCCAGACCGCGTAACCGGTGCCGACCGGGATCTCGCGCAGCGCGTACGCCAGGCCGGCCATGCTCAGCACCAGGGAAACCGCGAACACGGCCGACGGCAGGGGACGGGTGAGGCCGGCGCTGCGGTCGAGGGCGACCGCCCACACCGTCTCCAGCAGCCCGGACACCACCAGCACGATCCAGGCCATCCGACGCCACCTCCGCGCAGCGACCGTAGCACCGCCCCCGGTACCCTCGGATGGTGTCTGCCACCTCCCCCTCCCCGCAATCCGCCGGCCGCCGGGTCGCACTGCTGACCCTGGGCTGCGCCCGTAACGAGGTCGACTCGGAGGAGCTGGCCGCTCGGCTGCACGCCGACGGTTGGCAGGTCACCACAGACGGCGAGGGGGCCGACGTGGTGGTCGTCAACACCTGCGGCTTCGTGGAGAAGGCCAAGCAGGACTCGATCCAGACGCTGCTCGCCGCCGCCGACACCGGCGCGAAGGTGGTCGCCGCCGGCTGCATGGCCGAGCGGTACGGCCGGGAGCTCGCCGAGAGCCTGCCCGAGGCGCAGGCGGTGCTGAGCTTCGACGACTACCCCGACATCGCCGCCCGGCTCGACGCCGTCGTCGCCGGCGAGGCGCTCGACGCGCACACCCCGCGCGACCGCCGGGAACTGCTCCCGCTGACCCCGGTCGCCCGGCGTGACAGCGCCGTGTCGCTGCCCGGCCACGGCACTGCCCGGGCCGCCGTGGCCACCGACGAGCACACCCCGGCCCACCTGCGGCAGGTGCTGCGGCGTCGGCTCGACACCGGCCCGGTCGCGTCGCTCAAGCTGGCCAGCGGTTGCGACCGCCGCTGCGCGTTCTGCGCCATCCCCGCCTTCCGCGGCGCGTTCGTCTCGCGTACGCCGGACGAGCTGCTCGCCGAGGCGGAGTGGCTGGCCAAGACGGGCGTGCGGGAGCTGGTGCTGGTCAGCGAGAACTCGACGTCGTACGGCAAGGACCTGGGCGACCCCCGGGCGCTGGAGAAGCTGCTGCCGCAGCTCGCCGCGATCGACGGGATCGTCCGGGTCCGGGCGAGCTACCTCCAGCCCGCCGAGACCCGCCCCGGCCTGGTCGAGGCGATCGCCACCACACCCGGCGTCGCGCCGTACTTCGACCTGTCGTTCCAGCACTCCAGCGAGCCGGTGCTGCGCCGGATGCGCCGCTTCGGCTCCACCGACCGGTTCCTGGAGCTGCTGTCCGCCGTCCGCGCACTGGCCCCGCAGGCCGGCGCGCGGAGCAACTTCATCGTCGGTTTCCCCGGCGAGACCCGGGGCGACGTCGAGGAGCTGGTCCGGTTCCTCACCGCGGCCCGGCTCGACGCGATCGGCATGTTCGACTACAGCGACGAGGACGGCACCGAGGCCGCCGGCCTGCCCGGCAAGGTCTCCGCCGCGACGATCAAGCGCCGGTACGACCGGCTCGGCGCCCTCGCCGACGAGTTGTGCTCGCAGCGGGCCGAGGAGCGGCTCGGCTCCACTGTCGAGGTGCTGGTCGACTCGGTCGACGACGGCATCGTGGAGGGCCGGGCGGCGCACCAGGCCCCCGAGGTGGACGGCTCCACCACCCTGGTCGCCCCGGCCGACGGCGGCGTGGACCTGGCGGCGTTGCGCCCCGGCGACCTCGTGCGCGCGACGGTGACCGCCACCGAAGGGGTGGATCTGGTCGCCGTGCCGGATGAGATGATCTCGGCGGCGCCCGGCGTGGCACGGTGACGGCGGGCCCTGGGAACGCGGGGGAGCCACGTGGTGCGGTGCCAGGAACGCCCCGGCCCGAGCGGGGCGTGCCGGTGACGCCGGCGGCGGAGTCGACGCCGGCGCCGGTGGTCGCCCGGGTGCCGGTGCTCAACGCGGCCAACGCGCTGACCCTGCTTCGGCTGGTGCTGGTGCCGGTCTTCGCGGTCTCGGTGGTCGCCTCCGGGACGACCCACGCCGGCTGGCGGATCGTGGCCTGCCTGATCTTCGCCGTCGCGTCGGTCACCGACCTGGTGGACGGCTGGATCGCCCGCCGGTTCGGCCTGGTCACCTCGGTCGGCAAGGTGGCCGACCCGATCGCCGACAAGGCGCTCACCGGTGCCGCCCTGCTGCTGCTGTCCTGGTACGCCCTGCTGCCCTGGTGGGTGACCGCGGTGATCCTGGTCCGGGAGTTGGGCATCACGGCGCTACGGTTCTGGGTGATCCGGCACGGCGTCATCGCGGCCAGCCGGGGCGGCAAGATCAAGACTGCGCTCCAGATCCTGGCCATCACCTGGTACCTGTGGCCCATGCCGGCCGGGCTCGCCGCCGTCGGCCCGTGGCTGATGGCCGCCGCGGTCGGCGTCACGGTGGTCACCGGCTTCGACTACGTGGCCCAGGCGCTGCGCCTGCGCCGCCCTTCGCGCGAGGATGCGTAGACCGGCCGGCGCGGGGAAAAGGACGTTTCCATGGGAACTGACGCGAACGGGCACCGGCCGGTGGGCAGCCCGGCGGCCGGGGTGGTGCACCGCCTCGCCGACCGGCACGAGACGCTGGCCACCGTCGAGTCGCTCACCGGCGGCCTGCTCGCCGCCTCGGTGGTGGAGATCGCCGGGGTCAGCGTCGTCTACCGGGGCGGCCTGGTCGTCTATGCCACCGAGCTGAAGTCGGCGCTGGCGGGCGTACCGGAGGAGCTGCTGGCCGAGCGCGGCCCGGTGGACCCGGACGTGGCCCGAGCCCTGGCCGAGGGCGGCCGGCGGCGCTGTGGCGCCGACTGGGGGCTGGCGACCACCGGCGTGGCCGGGCCGCAGCCGCAGGATGGCAAACCGGTCGGGCTGGTCTACGTCGCGGCCGCCGGGCCGGCCGGCACCGAGGTCCGTCAGCTCGACCTCGACGGGGGCCGCGACCACATCCGGTCCGCCGCCGTGATCGAGGCGCTGCGGCTGCTCGCCGAGCGGATCGACGCGGCCGACCCGGGCCCCGGGCCGGGTGTGCCGGGGGCCGGCGACGGCGACGTCGCGCCCGCCGGGACGGCCTGCCGCTGACCCCCCTCGGCCAGATGGACGGGCGGGGTGGGATGTCACCGGGGCCCGCAGCGGGTACGGTTGCGGGAAGGCTCCGACGCGTGGCGTCGACGCCGGGGCGGTCCGCCGCGCCGACGCGGCGCCAGTGAAGAGGGTGAGACCCGTCAGGGAGGTGCGATGGTCCTGCTACGCCGGGTGATCGGTGACGCACTGCGGGCGCGCCGGCAGGGGCAGCACCGCACCCTGCGCGAGGTCTCCTCCGCGGCCAACGTCAGCCTGGGCTACCTGTCCGAGATCGAGCGCGGCCAGAAGGAGCCCTCCAGCGAGCTGCTGGCCGCCATCTGCGACGCTCTCGGCGCCCGCCTGTCCGAGCTGCTGCGTGAGGTCAGCGACACGGTGGCGCTCGCCGAGCAGCTCCCCGGGGTGCTGGTGCCGGTGCAGGACGAGCCGGCCCAGCCGGTCGAGTCGTCCCCGGTGGCCCGCGCCTCGGTGCGCAAGTCGACCGGCCGGGGGGTCCGGCAGGTCACCTCCGGCGGCCCGGTGGCCGTGGCGGTGCACCAGGATTCGCCGCTGAAGGCGACCCTGCGCACCCGGGTGCGCCCCGCCGAGCGCGACCGCGACGTCGTCTGCGCCGCCTGATCCCGCCCGCCCGCCCCCGACCGCACTGCCCCCCGACGCCGGGAACCGCGCCGCTCACAGACGAGGACGTGGTCGGGGTTTCCCGCGCCGCGTACTGTTGATCAGACGGCGGCGTGCCGCCGGTGACGTACGGATGCCGGGCTGGCGCCCGGCTGGGACGATGGGGGTCACCGCCGCACGAACGCCGGCCGGACGCCCGGCCCGGCCGGGGCGGCGCGACTCTACTGAGGGGATACCGCGGAGATGGCGAACCCGTTCGTCAAGGGCTGGAAATACCTGATGGCGCTCTTCGGTGCCCGGATCGACGAGCACGCCGACCCCAAGGTGCAGATCCAGCAGGCGATCGAGGAGGCGCAGCGCCAGCACCAGGCGCTGGTGCAGCAGGCGGCGGCGGTGATCGGCAACCAGCGGCAGCTGGAGATGAAGCTGTCCCGCCAGATGACCGAGGTCGAGCGGCTCCAGGGCAACGCCCGGCAGGCCCTTGTTCTCGCCGACCAGGCCCGGGCCCGGGGCGACGAGGCGGAGGCCGGCAAGTACGAGCAGACCGCCCAGGTGCTCGCCACCCAGCTCGTCTCCGCCGAGCAGGCCACCGAGGACCTGAAGACCCTGCACGACCAGGCGCTCGGCGCCGCCGCGCAGGCCCGCCGGGCGGTGGAGAACAACTCGATGATCCTCCAGCAGAAGCTGGCCGAGCGCACCAAGCTGCTCAGCCAGCTCGAACAGGCCAAGATGCAGGAGAGCGTGGCCCAGTCGCTGGAGTCGATGTCGTCGCTCACCGCCTCCGGCAGCACCCCGTCGCTGGATGCGGTCCGGGACCGCATCGAGCAGCGCTACGCCACCGCGATGGGCCGCGCCGAGCTGGCCGGCAACTCCGTCGAGGGACGGATGCTGGAGATCCAGAAGGCGTCCCTGGACTCGGCCGGCTCGTCCCGGCTGGAGCAGATCCGGGCCAGCATGGCCGGCGAGCAGCTCGCCGGCCGGCAGGACCGCCCGGCCGTGGGGCAGCAGCAGGGGCAGGCCGCAGCCCCGGCCGTCGACCCGGCCGCCGCAGCCCGGCTCGACCAGCTCCGGGCCAGCATGGGCCAGGAGCGCGGCACCGGGGACACCAGCGCCGCCGGCTGAGCGGCGCACCAGCCACCGCCGGCCGGGCGGCCCGACACCGCCCGACCCGACGTCGGAACGAGGAGGCACGGGTGGCAGACGAGCGAGCGCGATACTTCCGCCAGCTGCGCAGGCTGCGGCGGTCCGCCCGCCGGTGGAGCGTGCTGGGCGGCGGGCTGACCGGGGCGGCGGCCGTGCTGATCCCGTACGCCGGGCTGGGTCTGCCCGACGCGGCCTGGGCCGGTGCCGCCGGCAGCGCGGTGGCCCTCGCCGCCTGGCGGTGGATCGACCTGCGTGCCCTCGCGGCGCGCCCCGCGCCTCCGGCCCTCGACCCGGCCGAGGCCGCCGCCCGGTCCCGGGCCCGGCTCGTCGCCGCCGTCGAGCGGCTCCCCGCCGGGCAGGGGGTGCTGGCGGAGGTGCGCCGCGCCCGGTCCCGGCTGGCCCTGCGCGGCACCAGCGTGGCGCAGCCGTGGGCCCGGCTGGACCGGGCCGCGCTCACCCTCGGCGGGATGGCCGGCCGGCTGACCGGGCTGGCCGAGCCGGCGGTGTCCGAGGCCGCCGCCGCCGACCGGTCGCTGCGCGAGCTGGCCGGGCGGGTGGCCAGCGTCGAGCGGGCCCTGCGGCTCGCCCCCGCCGACGCCCGCGCCCCACTCGCCGACGCCCACCGCGAGCTGTCCGCCCAGCTGGAGAGCGGGGTGGCGGCGTACGAGCGGCTGGTGGTGGCCGCCGCAGGCTACCTGGCGGAGGACGCCCGCTCCGACGCCGGTCACCTCGGCGGCCGGGCCGCCGGGGAGCAGGCCGCCGCGTCCCGGCTCGCCGAGGCGACGGACCTGCTGCACGGGGTGGCGTCGGCGCTGGCCGAGCTGCGCACCGTCGGCGAGCCCCTGCGCACCGTCGGCGACCCGCTGCGCACCCCCACCCACTGATTCAGTCGGGGGTGGTCACGGCGACCGCCGGGGTGAACGGCGAGCTGCCGACGACGTTGCCGGCCCGCACCCGGTAGTGGTAGGTCACGCCCCGGGCCAGGCCGGTGTTGACGAACCCCCGCCCGTGCACGGTGAACGCGGCCACCTCCCGCTCGAACGCCGGGTCGACCGCCCGTTGCACCAGGAACCCGGCCCCCGGCCCGACCTGCTGGCCCGCCGCCCAGGTCAGTGTCACCGTCGCGGTGTCCGGCCCGGGGGCGCTCGCGACGGCGGCCAGCCCGGTCGGCGGGGCCGGCCGTGGCGGGCTGGTGACGGCGGCGACCGTCGACCACGGCGACGCGACCCCCAGGTACGTGGTGCGCACCCGGTAGTAGTACGTGGTCTCCGGGGCCACGACGGCGTCCACGTGCTGCTCCTGCACCCCGACCGCCGTGGTGGCCGGGCCGCTGGTGAACGTCGGGTTGGTGGCCCGCTGCACGTCGACACCGGTGGCGAAGGAACGGTTCGCCCAGCGCAGCGCCACCCGCAGCGGGGCGGCCGGCGGGATCGCCGCGGCCAGCCCGGCGGGCGCGGCGAGGCGCACCGACGCCGGTACGCCGTTGGACCAGGCGGAGCAGCTCACCTCGTTCTCCGCCCGGAGCCGGTAGTGGTAGGTGACCCCGGGGGTGACGGTCGCGTCGGTGTACCGGGTCGCGGCGGCGGCCACGGTGATCGCGGTGACCCCCTCGGTGAACGCGGTGTCGGTGGCCCGCTGGAGCAGGTGGCTGCTGGCCGGGGGCCGGCCGCCGTTGCCGGTCCAGGTCAGCGCGATCGCCGGCAGGACGGTCGCCGAGCCGGGCACTGGCGTGGCGGTCAGCCCGGTCGGGGCCAGCGGGGCGACCCGCAGCACCAGCGGGCGGCTCATGCCCTGGTCGCGGTGGCCGGCGAGCTGGCTGTGCCAGCGATACTCCCACCCCATGTTGACCAGCTGGTTGACCACCGTCGCCGGCCGCCCGTCGACGGGGCTGACCGCCGTGGAGCCGATCCGGGCACCGGCCGGGCGGGTCGGGTCGAGCAGTCGTACGCTGTCGCCGATCTTGAACGGCAGGGCGGGGGCGACCGGCCGCAGCGCGACGATCACGTCCTCGCGGGGGTTGACCCGCACCGTCTCCTTCCAGCCCAGCTCGTTGGGCTCGGGCGGGCGGATCGCGCCGTCCCAGCCGACCCGGTTGACCAGCTGCACGTCGCAGCCGCCCACGTGCACCGGGTGGGTCTGCGGGGTGTTGCCGACGATCCGCCAGAGCTGGCTGCCGTCGGCGGGCGCGCCGACCGGCACCGTCGGGTCGGCGATCACCAGCGTCTCGGTGGCCGGGTCGACCGGCCCGAGCGGCAGGGTGGCCGGACCAAGCGGCCCGGCGTGCGGGTGGGCCACGCCGAGCCGGCCGGCCATCCGTCCGTACGCCGGCTCGAATACGTGCTGCACCGCCTTCACCGTCAGCGGCAGAGTCACCGGCGCGGGCGACCCGGCCGGGGTGAAGCTGACCGCGATGGCGTGCCCCGTGACGACCGTCTCCCGGGCCGTCCGGGTGCCGAACGCGGGGTCGTACGCCGGCTGGGGCACGATCGGCGGGCGCTGGCTGGCCGCGTACGCGCCGGGCAGCCGCTCGGCCAGCCGGTCGACGTCGTACGGCTCGGCCGGCTCGCCGGCCACCCGGAACTGGAGCAGGGTGCGGGTGTTCGGCCCGTACCCGGGCATCGTGCCTTGGACGCCGCCGACGGCGGTGCGGTCCGGGGCGCCCGTGTGGTGGTCGTTGCGGGGGTCGAGGCGGGGCAGCGGGGCCGGGCAGTCGTTGTAGAGGATCAGGGTGGACCCGGGCGGGACGGCCGAGAAGTCGACGACCACGTCGGCCCGCTCCCCGGGGGCGAGCAGCAGGGTGTGCCCGTCGACGTTGAGCACGGTCGGGTCCTGCCGGTCGTACCGGTAGCCGACCGGCTGGTTCGGCAGCACCGCCGGGGCCGGGAGCAGGCCGCACTCGTTGCCGACCTGGATCAGCACCGGCCCGGCGGCGGCCGGGTCGGGCACCCCGCCGTCGCGCCCGTCGACCGGCCAGTGCGGCGGGCGGCCGGGCGCGTGGGCGGCCTCCACCATCGGCACCTCGCCCGCGTCGGCGTCGAGCAGCCCGCCGTCCGCGCCCCACATCGGGCCGTCGGAGCGGGCCCGGTAGAGCTGGAGGTTGAGGGCGCGGTCCGCGCAGGCGTTGAGGATCCGGAACCGGTACGCCTTCGGCGCGACCGTCAGGTACGGGTACGCGACGCCGTTGACCAGCGGCGTGTCCCCGTACGCCTCGGGCACCGCCGACGGGTGCGGCACGCCCGGGGCCAGCGGCGGTTCGTCGGGGTCGGCGACGGGATCGTGGTGCGGGTTCGGCACCGGCCCGGCCGTGGGCTCCTCGGGCGCGGGGCGCGCCCACGGGCCGTAGTCCCAGCGGCCGGTCGGGTTCGTCCCCGACGACCGGGACGGGTGCTGCCGGGGCTGGTAGACGTGCGGATGCCAGAGGCTGCCCCGGGCCCCCCAGCGGTCCCGGTCCCACGTCGGGTCCTGGCCGGCGAGCTGCGTGTCGTCCGGCACGAACGTGCGGTCGGTGATCACCAGCGGGAGCTGCTCGGCGGGGAGCACCCCGTCGGCGACGAGGCCCTCCTCGGCCTCGTCGGTGAGCAGGTAGACGGCGAGTTGCCCCGAGCAGACGGTGAGCCGGGACAGGCCGAGGGTGTTGTCGTGCAGCCACATCAGCCGGCCGCTCTGCTCGTTCGGGTAGTAGAGCGTGGTCGCCCCCGGGCCGGGCGGCGGCATGTCCGGCACGTGGGTCAACCCCACCCCCGTCGGGTACGGGGTGATCTCCCCGGCCGGCGTCACCCACTGCCACGGGTTGCCGGCGCTGATCCAGCCGGTCTGCCCGCCGTACAGGTGCGGCACCGCCCGGTTCTGCGGGTAGGGCGCCGGCCCGTCCAGCGGGCCCGCCCCGGCCCCGTCGAGCGTCGCGTCGACGGGCAGGAACAGCTCGCCGGCCCGGCCGGTGGGCAGCTGGTTGATGAACTTGATCCGCACGGGCCGGCCGCGCCGGGCCACGATCACCGGCCCGCACAGGTACGGCCGGTCGGGCGGGGCCACCGTGTTGTGCCCGTTGCCGTCGGTGCCGAGGTTGAGCTGCCGGTAGCCGCGCAGCCGGGTGGCGGGCAGGTCGCGGTGCAGGCGCTGCGCGTACTCCTGGAGGCCGATCTCGTAGTAGTCGCAGCCCGGCCAGGTGATGGTGTCCGGCACCGCGACCGGCAGCCACCCGCCCAGCTCGGTGCGGCCGGCCTCGCCGGGGCGGGGCAGCGCGTCGACGAACTTGCGCAGGCCCGTGCCGGGGACGACCCCGCCGCGCCCGTCCGGCTCCGGCTCCGACTCCGGCACCGGCAGCGGGCTGGCGGCGAAGTTGGGCACCGGCCCGAAGCAGCGCGGGACGGCGGCCGGGTCGAGGCTGGCCGGGGCGGGACCGGTCGCGTCGGCGTCGACCTGGTCGGCGTCGGTCGCCTCGGCGGCCCGGGCCGCCGGCACGGTCGGTCCCGGCTCCGCGCCGGTACGTGCGGGCCGGTCGACGAAGTTGGAGCGCAGCTTGCGGAACAGCACCATGGCTCTCCCCGGATCGTGGTGCGGCGACCGCCACCCCCTCGGGACGGCCGCGCGCACCCGTTGACGGTCGGTGAGCACGCAACCGCAGCATGCGACGTCGGAGGGTCGGTGCGGAACTGCCCAATCGTCCCTATCTGCGGACGTCCCGGACGCTGGGACGGGGTGTCGGTGCAGGTCGGGGCGCAGAAGTGGGCGGCTCGGGCCCTGTCCTGGTCGGTGCGGCGGCGAGCCGGCGGACCGCCTCGGCGTCGGTCCGGCGGACCGCCTCGGCTGGGTCCCGGTCCGCGCCGCCTTCGGACGTGCCGCCGTTGCCCCTCCCCTGAGCAGAATTCGCATGTATCGCTATTTGTGCTGCTATTCCCATTAATGTCTGCTTGCTGCACTATCAAGGAGTTCTGAGGAGAAATGCATGGAGCATGCCCGAAATGCTGTCCGTCCGACCGTCCTCACCGGTGCCCTCGCCGCCCTGACCGTCGTCCTTGTGTCTCCCGTCGCCCCCGCGCCTCCCGTCGCCCCCGCGCCGGCACCGGTGGCCCGGACCGTGGCCGCATCCTCGGCTTCCACCCCGGGCGACCCGGTCGGTTCGGGGGCGCAGCGGTGGACCCCCGACCTCTCGGCCGTCGACGCCGACGACGTGAACGTCCGCTTCACCGGCGGCCGGCTCCGGCTCGCCGACCGGGCACCACGGGCCGTCACCTCGGCGGCACTCGACCGGCATCCCGCGCTCGCCGAGGGCACGTACCTCAGCCGGGCGCACGACCTGGACAGTCCCGCCACCCGGGTCCGCGCCGAGATCCTCGCGGAGACCGACCCGGGCGGCGCGGTCGAGGTCCAGGTGCGCGGCCGGGGGACCGCCGGCTGGACCGAGTGGCGGCCGGCAGTCCCGGCCGCCGTCTTCGACCGGCCGGTCACCCGGGTCCAGGCCCGGGTGCAGCTCACCGCCCGCACCCCCGCCGCCACCCCGGCGGTACGCGGCATCCGGCTCGCCGCCGACCGGCTCGCCGTCGCCGCCGCCACACCGGGGCTCGCCTACCGGGTCTTCGCCACCCGGATCGGCCTGGTCGGCGAGACCACCGCCAACGGGCACGTCGTCCAGCCCCGGGACCACTTCGCGGCGTTGCCCTCGCGGCGCTCCCTCGCCCCGCCGAACACCGGCGACTACACCGTCCGGGTCTGCACCACCAGCGGCAGCCGGTGCGAGTACGCGCCGGTCTGGGACGTGGGACCGTGGAACACCCGGGACGACTACTGGAACCTGAGCGCCGTCCGCGAGAACTGGAAGGACCTGCCGCAGGGGCTGCCCGAGGCACAGGCGGCGTACCAGTACGGCTACAACGGCGGGCGGGACCAGTTCGGCCGTACCGTGCTCAACCCGGCCGGCGTCGACCTCGCCGACGGCACCTTCTGGGACGGCCTCCAGCTCACCACCAACGCCTGGGTCGACGTGGCCTACCTGTGGACCGGCGCCGGGGTACGCGCCGTCGTCGGCGACGGGCCGCTCAACGTCCGTTCCGGCCCCGGCACGGGGTACGCCGTCCGCGGCCTCGCCGCCCGGTACGCCAACGTGCCCGTCCAGTGCCACGTCACGGGCCAGACCGTCAGCGGCACCTTCCGCACCACGAACCGGTGGCAGCGTCTCGCCGCCGGGCAGTACATCAGCTACGCGTACGTCTCCGCCGTGTACGGCGGAAGCGTGCCGGCCTGCTGACCGGGGCGCGGCACCGGGCCGGTCGATCCGGGC
>NZ_JBHUVA010000126.1:0-10832 GCF_042670805.1 Micromonospora sp. NPDC057141
CATCGACTGGTAGAGACCCACAACAAACCCGCCGGAAGACCACCAACCGGGCTCAACGCATAGACCAACTCAAGAATCTCCAAACCGCCCTCTGAGAAGCGCGTCTCCGCGTTGGCAGGACAGCAGGAACGCCCGTTCGCCGTCGGTGAGTCCGAACGCCTCGGCCACGGCGTCGATCGCCTGCGGCGCCTGCCTGAGTAGCACTTGGGTTGCGGCGTTGGAGACGACGGCGCGGCCGGTCTTGGTGGCGAGCACGTCCGCGGCGTCCTGGGTGACAACGGTCAGGCCCGTGCCGTACTTGCGGGCGGACTTGGCCAGGGTTTCCAGGAACATGCCGCCGCGCCCACCGGACAGCAGCTTCCACGCCTCGTCGACCAGCACCATCCGCAGCGCATCGGGCCGTGCGCCGCAGGCTGTGGCTCCGCGTACGGTGCGCCAGATCGTGTCCAGGGTGAGCAGCGTCCCGACCGGATGAAGCTGTTCGGGGAGATCCTTGATGGCGAACACCACCAGGTGCCCCTGCGCGAGCGAGGTGGTGGGGCCGTCGAACAGGCCCCTCATGCTGCCGGCGACGTAGGGATGCAGGCGGGCGGCGACTCGACGCCCGGCGTCGTCGGTGTCCTCCAGGGCCGCCGTCACATCACCGAGGAGCGGCGCGGGTCGTCGCCAGGTACGCGGGTCGGTGGTGATGCCCTTGGCCCGATACGCGGCCAGCACCGCCACGTCGAGGGAGCGGGCCTCATCGCCGGGCAGCGGCGCACTGACAGCGGTATCGCCGCTGGCCATCACCGCGACCAAGGTCTGCATGAACCGCGCCCGATCGTTCAGGGCATCGTCGCCGGGTGGCAGGTCGAGAGGGTTGATCTTCACACCAGCCGCGCCGAGCCGGATGACCGTGCCGCCGACCGCGTCGGCCAGCCGCAGGTACTCGTCCTCGGGGTCGATGACGAACGCCTCCACCCCGAGGCACAGGTTGCGCAGCAGGTCGAGCTTGGCCAGATACGACTTCCCTTCCCCGGAGCGGGCGAGGATGACGGCGTTGTAGTTGGACTGCGCCCACCGGTCCCACACGACCACCCCGGCCGAGTGCAGGTTCAACCCGAACAGCACACCCATGCCGCTGTCTGCTGCGGTGTCGGGCAGGTCGGGGCTGGTGAACGGAAAGCTCGCGGCGAGGGCGTCAGTGTCGAAGA
Organism: Micromonospora sp. NPDC057141; assembly: GCF_042670805.1. Lineage (NCBI taxonomy): Bacteria > Bacillati > Actinomycetota > Actinomycetes > Micromonosporales > Micromonosporaceae > Micromonospora > Micromonospora sp. NPDC057141. The sequence goes on from NZ_JBHUVA010000126.1 coordinate 1,194, forward strand.
CCCGCTTCATCCCCAACGCGTCGAACGCCAGGGGTAGGCCGCTGATCCAGCCCTGCAACTGCCGCCATGTCACGGGCGCGGTGTTGAGCAGCAGTGAGGAGGCCAGGGACCGCACCTCGGCCACCCGATCGGCCAGCTCGGCGGGGTTGGTGCCGTGGACGGTCAGGTAGAGGCCGAGGCGGAACAGCCGGGCCTCGCCTCGGGCGACCCGCATGGCCAGCTCGGCGGCATCGGCCGCGGCGGCGTCAAGGTCGGGATCGTCAAGACGGCCCTGGGCCGCGTCCTGCCGCCGGGAGGACTCGAACCGGCCGCGCTGCTTACGCAGCCGCTCGGAGGCCACCGCCGGCGGGACCGGCTCGATGTGGAAGGCGGCGTCGACCAGGCCCGGGTAGGACAGGATCGGCTCCGCCCACCCCGGGCCGACCTCAGCCGGGTAGCCGACGACGGCCAGGGTGGCGCTGTAGCCGTCCCCGACCCGCACGTGTCGGCCGTCGACCTCGACGGCGTCCGGGGAACCGGGCAGGATCGTCGCCGACTCAGGCGCGGGAGGCTGCCGGGTCGGTAGCAGTACGGACAGAAGTCTCACCGCTGTTCACCTCCGTCAGACAGGGTGGGGCGTGCGGGTCGGGGCGGTGGGGTCGAGGTTGGCCGAGAGCCGCACCGTGGCCTCCGGCCCGTCCAGGACCCGGGCGGGAACCTCGCAGCCAGCGAGGGCACGCACCGCCTCGGCCGCGTGGTGCGCGGTGTGGTGCGCGCCGCGTCGACTGCGCACGGCGACGGTGACCTGCCGGTGCAGCAGCTCGCGTCGCGCGGCCAGGTCATCAAGGAACGCCACGTGCGCGTGGGCTGCCTCTTCCAGCGCAGGGTGCGCTAGCCCGGGGGCGGCGGCGAGGAACCGGTCGGCAAGGTAGGTCAGGTCGACCCGTTGCGCCCGCACCACGATCTGCGCCGGGCCGTCGAGGCTGTGTAGCCAGCGCGCGAACCCGGCCACCAGGCCGTTCTGCTCCCCCGGTGTCCGCAGGCCGAAGGCCACCGTCGAGGCGGCGACCAAGCCGGTGGTGCCATCCGATCCGAGGTCGATCAGCCCGTCGCCGGTGATGCCCTTCGCGGGCAGCCGCAGCGGTGCGGGCAGCGGTAGCCGGTCACCCGGCCCGGCGGTGGACTGCACCCACGCCGGGGCCGGGATGACCGGTCCGTCGGCCGGGACGAGCCGGCGTGGGCTGCGGCGGTGCCGTAGCGCCGCGAGGACCCAGGCGTCGAGGCTGATGCCGTCCCGGCGGCCGACCGCGAGCAGGAACGCCCCAGCGGCGGGCGGCATCGCACCCGCGAGGAACACCAGCGGATGCACCACTGTGGCCACCGCCGTCCACGCCGCGTACAACAGCAGGCCCGTGACGGCCAGGATCACCAACTGTCGTCCCGACATGCCGAAAGCGATCCTGTCCGCCCGTTCGATGTCTGCGGGCACCCGAGCCCGCATCGGAGCCTCGTCGCTGCGGCGGCTCACTGCTGATCACCTCTCGGTGTCGATGACGAGCCCCGCACCGGACCAGACGGCCGGGACGGCGGTGGGGACGCAGGGGACGGGCCGGTACGGACGGCGCACGAACCTGGCGACGTCACACCGCCCGACGGGGACGGGCGGGGCGGGGTTGCCGACCGCTGACCGTCCGGGGACGGCGGGACGGACGGGGACGGTGGACGGGACCGGGGCGCGTTGGGCGTGGCTGCCCGCCGAGCGGCGGACGGGGTGCCCGGGTTAGCGACGGATTGCCCGCTCGGGGTGGCCCGTCGCGCCGCCGTAGGCCGTGTCCCGGGGGTCGAGGTTCGTCGCGGCCCGCCGGCCGCCGATGGTGTGGCCTGGGCTGCGGAGAACACCGGCGTGACCGGGGCAGGTGGCCGGCGCGGCGCGCTCTGCGGCACTGGTGCGGCCGAGAACCTCACCGCTGGCACCGCGCCTCCGGGCGCTGGTGTCGGTGTCGTGGTCGTGGCGGCGCTGAAGGCGACTCGGGCCGGTGGGGTGGTCGGGGACGGCGGACTCGGATGGGGCGGGGCCGGGTGGGAGAACTGCGCGGCCGGGACACCGCCGGACGGCGCTGGCGTCGGGGTGGACGGGGCCGCCGGGTGGCTGAAGGTGGGGGCGGCATTCGTCCCGGACGGCGCGGGCAGCGGCGTGTGGACGGCCGGGGCGTGGCTGAAGGCCACCGGTCCCGGCGGAGGCGGCGGGCCGGGAGCCGGCCCCGGACGGGGCGGGCGCGGTGGACGGGGCGGACGAGGTCCACCCGGTGACGGACGGGGGCCGGGCGGACGAGGGGACGTCCGTCCGCTGGTCCGGGACGGGCTCGCGCCGCCCAGGATGCCAGCCGCCGCACCGAGCGTTTTGATCATGATGAAGGCGTGGACGAGTTGCCCGAGCAGTCCCCGGCCGTTGCGCTGTCCGAGCGGGCCGAGGACGAACTGTCGCATCCAGCCCGGCAGCTTGATCAGCAGCCACAGCATCGTCAGGCAGACCACGACGCCAAGGAGCCCGTGCCCGGTCGCGGGCACGCCCATCACGGTCGGCCCGGCGGGAGTCAGGAACACCCTGACGGCGGCCATGACGACGATGGCCTGACCGAGTTGCAGGCCGAGACACGCCAGCGTGCACCGCCACCACAGATGAGCCACGCCCTCAGTCAGCGGGCTGGCGTGGCAGATCAACGCCGCCGGAGCGACACCGAACAAGATGACCAGCGCCGCCAGACGCAGTACGAACGTGAACTCCACGACGAGGCACATCACGATCACGGCGATGGACAGCAACGCCATCAGGAACCCGCCGCCACGCAGAGCGTCGTCCACGACCTGCCGGATCGCGGTCGCGGCAACCGGGCCGTCGATCGTGTCCCCGGCGATGGCCACGGTCAGCGCGTTGGTCAGCTCGATGGCCTTCTGCCCGACGAGCAAGCTGCAATTGGCCAAGACCACGCCCACGGCGATGCGGGGCAGCACCTGCTTGAGGCCGTACTGCGTTTGCAGCGTTTCCCGGGCGGTGACCAGGAACCCTCCGGCCACGATGAACAGCACGATAATGCCGTTGGCGACGATCAGGCTGGTCATCCAGATCGCCTTGACGTGCTCGTTGACGGTGAGGTCGGGGGTGGACAGCCACGACGCACCGAGGGCTTCCATTATCGGCTGAAGAGCTTGCTCGGCGGCCCACACGACCAGGTCCACGACGGCCTTGCGGATCTGGCCGGAGATGTCATACCAGGCCGGATCATCGCCAACAGAAGGCTGGCCGGGAGTCGGGGCCGGGCCGGGGGTAGGTGCCGGCGCGGAGGGCGACGGTTCCGCCCCTGGCGGGCGGACGCCCGGGTCAGGCACGCCGGGTGTTGGCGGTGTGCCGGGTGCGGTAGCGGGTGGGCCAGGTGCTGGGCTCGGCTGAGCGTGCGCCGGCCCGGCCCAGGTCAGGGCAAGGCCGGCGAGGATCACCACGCCGAGCAGCAACAACGCCACCGGTCGGAACAGGCGGCAGGGTCGGATCGCGAGGGCGGTCATCAGGCCACCCAGCTATGGACGATGGTCACGAACAGCGGGGCGAGCAGCGCAAGGGCGTAGCCGATCACGGCAGACCGCAGCGCGAGCTTGGCCTTCTCGACCTCACCGGGGTCACCGTTGGCGGCCAAGTAGCGCAGACCGCCGACGGTGAAGAACAGAGTGGCGACAGCGACGAGGATGCCGACGAGCCAGGCCCGAATGTTGTTGGCGACCTGCTGGATCGACTCAACGGCCAGCACCACCGCAGCGGGCTCGGCCGCCCACGCCACGGCCGGCACGGCAACGAGCGCTGCCGTCACCACGACGGCGGCGGTGAGGAGGAGCAGCAGCAGCGCGGCGCGGACAGTCCGAGGACAGCGTCGACGCGGACGGCGGACGGAAGGCCGCCCGCGCCTGCCCGCCCCGAGGCAGCAGTCCGCCGCCTCGGGGCGCGGGAACGGGTGAGGATTCATGGGACTGGGCACCTCCGGTGCGCACGCCAACGCAGCCCGCAGCGGGGCGTGGGGGCGCGAGTGGGTAGCGAAGGCGGGACCGGGCGGAGCGCTCGTGAGTGACCTGGGTGCCGACCGGCGCGGCCGTCCCCCTCACCAGAAGCGGCGGATGGGCCAGGGACCGTACGGGGTGTCAGCGCCGTCAGCGGTCCGGTCGGAACAAGGTCACCTGCGCGGAAGAGTCCCGCACTAGGGGATTACAGATCCGAACCCCGGATTGGAAAGCCACAGCTCAGGCAGCCTGCTTACGGACGCTTGCGGGCGGTGGGCGCGTCGAGGAGCGCCGTCGCCGTGGCCTCGTTGATCACGTCGGCGTACGGATCGGACAGTGCGCCGGACTCGATCGCGGCCGTCAACCGGGCGACGGCAGCCGTGCGCCGCTTGTAGAGGTTCCAGCGAGGCTGGCCGGTGCGTTCGGCGTAGGCGGTAAGGCTGACCTCTTCCAGGTAGGTCGCACCGATCAGCTCGGCCTCTTGGACGGTGATGACCTCGGCGGTGACCGCGCGGGCCAGGACGAGATCCGGGTGGCCGTACGGGGCCGGAGGCACCAACGCCCCCGGGACGTGGTTCGGAGCCCCGGACGACGCCGGCTCCAGGTCGCGCAGCTCGGCGCGGGCCTTGGAGAACGCGGCGGACAGCAGGTTGCCGACCACGCCCGGCCTGGCTACGTCGACCGTGCCGAGAGCGCGGAGGAAGTGCTCGACGATGCCAGCCTGCACGTCGCCGGTGAACATCTTGGCCAGCAGGTACGCCTTGAACCGCAGGCCCGGCAACGCGACGCCGACCGCACCGGCACGCCACGCCGGGTCACCGGTACGGGCCTGCTGCACGAGCAGCCGCCACGCCGCGTCCCGGGCGGCGTAGCCGCAGGACGGGTGCATGAGGATCGCCGACAGCTCGGGAAGGGCGATGACCCGGCGGGGCAGGCCGTGACCGAGGCTTCGGCCGTCCACCGACAGCGGGCCCGGTCCCTGCCCCATCAGCCGGAACCGGTACTCGATGTCGTTGAGCAACGTCTCGCCGCGCCGGGAGACGGCTGGCTCGGTAGCAGGGGTACGACGGTCCATGGTGGTGCTCCCTCGTGATGGCCGTTGCCGTCCGGCGGGAGTGCCGGTCGGCGCTGTGCCACCACGCCACCAGGGCCTTTGAACAGATCATGAACACTGCTGATCTTGTTCAAGGTGTCGCGACAGGTGTTCAACACGGCCGTCTCCGGTCTCCGTCAATGCGTCTCGACGTAAGTCGGCGGGCACCCGGAGCCGGGGTGTGCAACCCGTGGTCAGGCTGTTCAAGGCTCTGCATGCCGGCCGCAGCCGCGTCGGACCGGCACCCTTGAACACGCGCCGCCCACGAGGCGAAGCGGGATGGCCACGGACGGCACTCGCCGGGCGCGCTGACGCGCCATCGCGATCGTGTTCAAGGTCGCGAGGCGGGTAGCCGCCTCGTGTTCAAGCAGATGACGATCTTGTTCAACCGGTCACCGATCACGTCGGCAATCCACGGCTCGCGTGATGTCGACAGCCAGCCCGTGCCATTGTTCCTCGCTTGCAACCCACTGCCTACGGGCCTCAGCCGCCAACTCCCTCCACTGGGTTGGACAATGTTCTCCTCGCCGTAGGCCCAGCAACAAGATCCGGAACGTCGGCCGGGATGCTCCACTCCCGTCCGGTCGCCGCTCTTGCTCTCGCACCGGGTCCGCAGAACGACGTGGCGGCCCGCAGACGAACCCACTTCCAGCGAGAGAGGGTCGTCAACGGCCGGCCGGTCAACCCGGGCGAGCGCACCCACGTCTGCTACGGCCGCAACCGGCTCGGACACAGGGACGAGGTGCAGTGCGCCGACGCCGCGGTGACCGCCACCGACACCACCGGCAGCCGGTGGATCCTCATGATCGAGCGCCGCGACGCCGGTGGGTGGGCGCTGCTCGGCGGCCACATCGAGCCGGGCGAGACCGCAGCCGACGCAACAGCCCGGGAGTTGACCCCGAGGAAACCGGGCTGGTCGTCACCCTCACGGACCTGCAGGTCGAGATAATCGACCGTCAAAAAGTTCCGGAGTCACGGCAACGTTTGCTGGGGTTGAGGACGTAAGTAGTGGCCGTGAGATTGAAACTGAGGGTGCAGGTGGCTGATGCATGATCGCGAGGATCAGGAGGTGACAGCCTTTGTGCGGGCGCGTTACAGACCGCTACTCCGGACCGCCTTCCTGCTGTGCGGAGACCGAGGGAAAGCCGAGGATCTGGTCCAGACGACGTTGGCCAAGACGGTTGTGGCGTGGCCTCGGCTGCAACGCTCAGAAGGCGTCGATCACTACGTTCGGCGCATCCTAGTCAACACGTTCGTGACCTGGAGGCGGCGCCGATCCTGGTGGGAACAGCCCTTGGGTCGGCTGGTGGAGAGTCCGGCACGCGACGAGTACGTGGGGGTGGAACAGCGGGACTTGCTCCGCCGGGCTTTGGAAGGTCTGCCAGCACGACAGCGTGCCGCCGTCGTGCTGCGCTTCTACGAGGACCTGTCCGAGCAGGACACGGCGCACGTACTGGGTTGTTCGGTTGGCACGGTCAAGAGTCTCTCATCAAGGGGTCTGCAGACTCTGCGCAAGCAGTGGGTTGAGGCCGACGCTGTTGCTGATCAAGGGGTGCGCTATGCATAGCACGACCGAGTTGCGTGACGGCCTGGCGGATCTGGCCGAGTCGGTGATACCGGCCGAGGGCTATGAAGGCAAGATCATGCGCCGGGCAGACCGGCGTCGCGGGCGGCAGCGTATCGCCACCGGAGCCGCAGTCGCAGTATGCCTGGCTGTGCTCGTCACGATGTTTCGGGTTGCCGGATTCGGGTCCACACCGCAACTCGCTGCACCGCCGCCGGATGGCCCGTTTCTGGGCTGGTCCCCGGTGGGAGACGTGGACGCTGGCCTGGTACGTGAGGCCACCAGTGTCTGGGACCGTACCAACTCGGCCGGCCCGCACACTGATGTCCGGGCCCTTGTCGCGACGAGCCATCCACGCCTGCGCTCAACGGTGGTTGTCTTGCAGGGATACGACAAGCAGGGTGACGCGAGGTTGGCGTTCTTCACCGGTGATTCCGGCGCGGCGGACGCCTTGCGGATGCGGGTTGATCGGCCGGCGCCCGATCCGGTGGAGACTCAGGTGATAAGTCTGGTCAGTCCTCGGTTGTCCGGAGCCACCGGCGTGGCTAGTAGTGACTCTGCGGGCACCTATGCCATTGCCCTCGCCATGCCGGGCGTGACAGCGTTGCGGGTGTCGAGTACCGCAGTCGATGATGAAATGGTACAAGAACCGGACGAACCCACCAGTCGCCTGGTGGTAAAACGATTCCCGATCGCTGCGACCGCGCAGACGACAACGATCGCGGGGTTCATCAAGCCGAAGCGACCGTTCGCCAGCCTCACGAAGGTATTTGAGGTGCCTGGTGAGGACGGTGTGGACGGCGACGCGCGGGCCGTACCCGCCGAGGTAGTCGGCAGGAACGGCCAACAGATTATCGTGGCGTTTCCGAAGGATCAGGGAGTCCGGCGAGGCCAACTAGCCGTTGTCGCCGAAGGTTTGGTAGGACGCCTAACGGCAGTCGATGCCGCCCGCGGCGAAGCCACTGTCGACCTCGTTACCAGCACCGGATTTGCTGGCCAGGTGTACACGAACATCAGTAATGTTCCGGGTTCCGTACGTGGCACCGGCGGAAAGTTAGTCATGGAAGGCGTCCCCGCAGATGGTAAGGTTTACCAGACCAACCGTGTCTTGATGCCGGATCCGTCCCAGCGGAGCAATCAGGTTGGCGCCGTCACGATCGGGCGAGCGTCTGCGGAGAAGGCGGCAGGCGCGACCACGGTGGAGCTTACGCCAACAGCCGACCTTGCCAACCTGACTAGATTGTCGATCATGACGCCATCCACCCCCTGACGGCGGCCCATCGACGCAAGGATGCGCGGAGGCGAGTGGCCTCCGCGCATCCTCAACAGGTCTACAGTTCAGTAGTGGACCGAGCCGCTGCCAGAAGCCTTTGCGATGTCACCGCCGGAGTTACCCGTAGAAAAGTAGTAGAAGTGCATAGTTGTGTTCGTCGGAACGCTCGACCAGCACCAGGTACGCGTTACGCCGTCGGTGGGAACGGTGATGGTCCCGCCCGCCGAAAGGCTAACCTTGAACTGATGATGCGACCCCTGGGGGTAATCCCACGTGGCTTCAATGTCCTTACAGAAAGTCGTCTGCGTGGATTTGAAGTCTCGGCCGTCCAGGCTCCACACTCCATCAAATGTGAAGGAGAAGGGAATTGTGGAAACCGCGAAAGGAGTCAATCCCGTCGTGACCGTAGGGCCATTCTGAGTGTAGTGGTCGATCTGGCCCTGAAGCTTGGGCATCTTCCCGGTAACTGTCATGGTGACGTTCGGCGGCAGCGACGCCCACACGGCGGCATTGTTCGCCTCGATCTCGGCGGCACTAACCGTCGGTTTCGCAGGGTCGCTGCCGGCCGCTTCGGTTTTAGGTGCCGCTTGAGCCGGAGCGGCCAACAGCAGCAATCCTGTGGTCACGGCAGCGACGGTTCCAAGGAACCGCTTCATCGGCGAGTGTGACACTCTGTGATCCTCCCATGCGGTTTGCGTGACAGTTCAACCGTGTCATCAATCAAGCCATCACGACAAGAACGACCATGGTCTATCTTTGTGCGACTTGTCACCAACATCCGGTCAACATGCCCAGCGGACATGTGGTATTGCCAGGAGTCCCTGCGTGAGCTGGTGGCTCGGGGGCGGCTCCGGCAAACGTGCCAACGCAAGGAGGGCCTGCGCGAACGGCTCGACAGTCAGCCGCACGGGTTCGTTGACGTCGACCCGCCCGGGACCACTGACCGTCGGCTATTGGAAGGCGAAGAGCGCGATAGCCGGTGGGCCGAGGAGGACCGCCTCGTGGAGCAGATCGTGGACGCGCTCGAAAGGTCAGGGGTGCCAGGGTGATCAAGCCCGAGGACATCAAGGTGTCGTCGGCGGGTGGGAGATCGGGATCTGGCCCTCCCTTGTTGATCGAGAGTTGCTTCTGCGTGGCTTGTCAGGTGGCGAGGAGGACTCGTTTGCGGAGTAGGTCGAGTTTGGCGCGGCCGTACATCTGCCGTCTGAGCATCTTGATGCGGTTGACGTGGCCTTCGACGGGTCCGGAGCTGTGGGGCAGGGTCAGGCTGTGAAGCACGGCGTCGTCACCACCGGAAGCCTTGACCAGGCGCAGGCCGCCTACGACCAGTACGACCGCGACGGAGGCAACCCATGACCGGAACCACCACTCCTGACCAGCTAGAGCAGATCGCCGAGCGGACCGAGAAGCGCCCGTACACGCCGCTCGCGTACCGGCAGCCGTGGGACGTCCGCTGGCCTGGCTGGCTCGGCCCCCGACCGCCCGGTGTTCCGGCGCCCGCAGATAAGACCAACTACCCGGTGTTCGTGTGGACGCACTCCTACACGAGGGCTGCGTAGTGGCATCCCGACGAAACCCGCACGGAAGCGACCCTGAGAGGGCGGTTCGGAGGTTTAGGTCCGTTTCGGGATAAGGGTGAACACTCCGGGCTGGTCTTCGGTCAGGACTTGGCGGTTGACCATGCGT
>NZ_JBHUVA010000127.1:0-10263 GCF_042670805.1 Micromonospora sp. NPDC057141
AACATCGACTGGTAGAGACCCACAACAAACCCGCCGGAAGACCACCAACCGGGCTCAACGCATAGACCAACTCAAGAATCTCCAAACCGCCCTCTCAGGACCTCGTCGCCCTGTCCTACGCCCTCGCCGGGGCGTTGGGCGTCCGCATCGAGAACCCCGACGAGGAGTAGGCCCGCTGCGCCCGAAGCCCCCTCCCGCCTGTTGCCGGGAGGGGCAGCCTGGGTGGTGGGGCGTGTCTCCGGCGTCATTTCGGTGAGGCTGCGTCGGCAGTGCCAGGTTCGACGTCGGGCGTGTCGGCTGCTTGATTTCCGCAACATCAACTGCGGCATGGACTAGATTCTGTGGCATGGGCTTGCTGGATGACGCGGTGGCGGTGCTGGACGAGCGGGGTGTGCTGGAGCCGCTGGGCGGGTTGATCCGGCAGGTCTACCGGCGGGCCGCGGACCGGCACGAGCCGGAGTTGGGTGACGACGCGATGAGTTTCGGCACGACGGTGTGGCGGAACCTGACGAACCTCGGCAAGGCGGCCTTCGGCGGGGTCGACGGGGTGCGGGTGCGGGTGGAGGACAACTCCCTGGAGATCCTGTGCGCCGGGTATGTGGTGCGGTTGTACTCGTTGCAGGGTGGGATCGAGTCGATCCGGTGGGAGGGCAGCGAGGCCCGCCTGGGTGGGGCGGTGGAGAACAGCCGCGACGGGCAGTTGGCCTTCGACGACGCCGAGCAGTTCCCGGAAGTCTTCGCCGGTGTGGTGCCGCCGAAGCGGCACCTGCGGGTCGCGCACACCGGTGACATCGGCATGGGCGAGGCGACGGCGTACCTCGGGTTGCCCCGTGACAACCGTGAGGGTGGGTCGCCGTGGTTCGAGGTGACGCTCTGGTTCGGTGACGCCGTCACCGTGGGGACGCCGCTGCCGGTCGTCGGCGGTCCGGTCGGGGTGCCGGGGCAGCGGCACGACGAGCTGCCCGTGCCGGAGCTGCCGATCGAGACGCTGCGGCCTACTGGCGGTGCCGGCCGTACCCTCGGTGTTGCTGGTCGACGGGCGTGACGGGCGGGGTTCGTCCGCCGGTGCCGGTCACCGCAGCGGTGGCGGGGTTCGAGCCGCACGCGCTGGGGTTGGCCCGGCGGTGGCGGCGGATGCGGAAGAACGAGTTGGCCCGGCAGGTCGGGGTGACGGCGGCGGCGGTCAGCCAGTACGAGCTGGGGCAGGCCCGCCCCTCGGCGGCGGTGCTGGCCCGGTTGGCGTTGGCGCTGGCGATGCCGGTGGAGTTCTTCGCCGCCGGTGTCCCGGCCCCGGCGTCGCCGGGGCGGGCGCACTTCCGTAGCCTGCGGGCCACCAGCCAGGCGGAACGGGACCAGGCGGAGGCGTTCGGCGAGGTCGCCTGGCGGGTCGTCGAGGCCGTGGGCCGGCAGTTGCGGCTACCCGAGTTGCGGCTGCCGCAGCTCGACTGGCCGGAACCCGCGCGGGCCGAGGACGTCCGCACGGTCGCCGCGGCGGCACGTGCGGAGTTCGGGCTCGACGACGGGCCGGTGCCGCACATGGTGCGGCTGCTGGAGGCGCACGGGGTGATCGTGTTGTCCCTACCGGACGCCTCCGAACGGGTGGATGCGTTCTCACACTGGTACGGCCAGCGGCCGTTCGTCTTCCTCAACCCGGCCAAGAACGACAAGGCCCGCTCCCGGATGGACGCCGCCCACGAACTCGGCCACCTGCTGCTGCACCACGACGCCGAGCCGGGCAGCCAACTCCTGGAACGGGAGGCCACCGCCTTCGCCTCCGAGTTCCTCGCCCCCAGCACCACCCTCGCCGCCGAGCTTCCCGCCCGGCTCGACTTCGACCGGCTGCACGAGCTGAAACGCCGCTGGGGCATCAGCCTGAAAGCACTCGTCTACCGGGGACACGACCTCGGCATCTACCGGGACCACACCTACCGACGCGGAATGAGCCTGCTCGCCCAATGGGGCCACCCCGAACCCGGCGACCTCGGCCCCCGCGAACAACCCACCCTCCTCGGCAGAGCCGCCACCCTCCTCAACCAACAACACACCACCATCGAAGACCTCGCCGCCCAAGCCGGCCTACCTGCGGCCCTCGCCCGCACCGTGATCGACGCCGCCACCGAACACCTCCCCGAACTACGACTCACCCCAACCGGCCCCTGACCGGAGCCGGAGCACTGCCGGGTCAGGCGGCGGGGTTCCCGCTCGGGGTGCATCGCTTACTCAGGCGGTGTGACGGTGGGTGCTGTCGGTTCGACGTGGTGGCTGTCCCACATCCACTGGTCGTCGCCGTGGTCGACCAGGGTGCTGCACCGGTAACGCAGCAGGTCCACGTCTGTGCTCGGGTCCGGGCCGCCGGGATGCGGTGGCGTCGGGTCCAGCGCCGCGTCCGCGTTGTAGACGAGCCGGTCGGCCAGCCGGTAGTCACGGCGGAAGCCGGTGCGCCACTGCGAGTTGCCGCCCCAGCCGTGCGACAGGTCGGCCACCTGCCGGTACCGCCGCCGCCACGCCCAGTACAACGTTGAGGTCGTGGCCAGCACGGGATCCAGGTGGCGGGCACCGGCACGAACGCTCACGCCGCCACGCATGAGTAGCAGCGACCCGACGAGACAACCCGGCCACCACTGCCCGACCAGCACCGGCAGTGCCTGCGGATCATCCGCTGGCTCGACCTCGACGATCTCGTGCAGGAACGGATGGAACCCTTCCCCCTGCGGGAACGTGCCGCCGATCGCCGCGACGAACCGCCCGTACGCCGAGGACGCAAGCCAGTCCGCAGGGTCGCCGGGATCGGTGGCGGGAGGTTGGCCGGGCAGGATCAGCAACTCCATCACCCTGCTCAACGCGTACAACGCCCACAGGTCCTCACGCGCCAACGCGACGGCGGCCATCCTCGCCTCGCCGACCTGCCGCAACGCGGCCAAGATCGACGAGTGGGGAGCAACCCACGGATCGAGGACGTCCCGGCCCCATGCGCTCCCGCTGTAGTCGAGGGTCGGCTCGAACAGGCCGAACCTGATCTTCTGCCACGCGCCGTCCGGGAACACCATTGCGGCTTTCACGGCCGTCAGTCTCTCGACCGATGGGCAGCACGTCGAGCGAGATCCGGCCACCCCGCCGCTCCACCTATGCAGGCGGCAGAACCTGGCGACCGGTTCGGTGAGAACGGCGTACGGGAAGCCGGTACGGGGGCGGGCCGCTTTCCGACTGGACATAGGTGCCCCAAGTCATGCGAACCAGTCGCAGGTTCAGAGGGAGTCTCTGCCTGACGCCCCAGAGCGCACTTATGCCGAGGCGGTCGCCGCCGCGACGGCAGTGGTGTGTCTCGATGGATGTCGGTGGCAGGGAACCGTTGCCCGCATCTCATGTCGCCAGATAGCCGACAGTCCTGTGGTCGTCGTGGGTGGTTAGTCTCTCGGAGGTGCTCGCCACGACTAGGAACGGCGGAAGCGGCGTGACGGACGATCTGCAGGTGCCGGTTTGGACCCTGGCGACGGAGCCCGAGAGGATCCCGCTGGCAGCGCAGCTTCCCGTGGATTACGAGGGAATGACCCCGGAGCGGCTTGCCGGGCTGCGGCAGGCGCTCGCCGCGTTTCTCGACACGCCGCTCGTCACGGTGGAGGCATATCCGCTTCCCGCAGAGAGTCACCTTCGAGGTGGAAGGCTCCTCGACGCCGCTTCGCCGCTTGCCGTGGAACTCCGGAACCTGTTGAAGCTGCGGGCCAATGCCCCCACGGGCATGGCCGGGGCCGCCAAGTCGACGGAGACGCTGTATCGCATGGTGGTGCCGAGGACGGTAGCGGCGCAACTTGGTGAAGGCCTGGTTCGGTCCATGCCGTCCAAGGCTGCCGTCGGTGGAATCCACGGCGGCATTCTCGGCAAGTCGGGAATCGTGAAGAATGCGACCTTCGTTCCGGTTATGGCCGACGCGCCACGTTCAAGCGCCGCCGGGGTGATGAGTGGCACCGCAAAGGCCGCTACCGGCGCCGGTATGGTCACCGCCGCAGCATCCTTCGTTCTCCTCGCCGTCGCCACCGCCGCGAGCCTGTACGCCGAAGAGCAGCGCCGTAAGGCCATGGAGAGAGTCACCGAGCTACTTGAGGAGCTGACCGCCGACAATCTCGACGCGGAGCGCGATCGCCTCAACGGGGCGACGACGGCCGTCGAGAGAGCAACCGCGCTCCTGCTCGACAAGGGCGAGGCCGGGCATTCTCTGGGTCTGGACGCTGCGGTGCACACCGTTGACACCGCGATCGCCGCCGCTACCCGCAGGGCCGCCACGTGGCGGATGAAACTCGCAGCGTTCTCTCCCGAGGGCGTGGAGATCGCTGATCTCCTCAAGGCATTCCCCGGGATCGACCAGCCCAACGGCGCCTTCCGCGTCGAGCTCCGGCTCGCCTCGCTGGCCATCGCCACGAAACGTCGAGTCGCGGTTCTTCAAGCCGTGGAGCACGCCCAGAAGTCTCCAGAACTCGCATTCCATCGCTTCACGGCGATGCTGCAGAGCGAGCAGCGGAGCGTGGACGAGCTTCAAGAGGAGCTACGTGCCCTCCTGGTCGACCTGGCGGAACTCCGGCTCCGCGCTCCCACCAAGAGCTTCACGAACCGCCTGCTGACGCAGAACGAAGTGAACACCCTGCTCGCCTGGCCAGGCCGTCTACGGCAACTGGCAAGCGAGGAATCGGTGGCTGCTTCGGAGTTGCCCGATGTCGAGATCGGGCTCGTCCGGCGGGCGGACGGGAAGGTACTTGTTCTGCCCGCGGAGGCATTGCCACGCGTTCAGGCCGCCTGAGCAGCCGTAGGTCCGGTTCGTGCGCATGCTGGGACAGGTCGAGTGCGACGTCGGCCTGCCCCGATCCGAGACCCAGCGCCTCGGAGAATCGGCGGCGTCGCGGTTTCGAGTTGGCGGTAGACGGGATGCCCTCAACCGCTGACCGAGTCAGGACGATCAGAACGATGACCGGGTTCGAGTGCCGGTCGGGTGATCGTGCCGATCACCCCGGTTCATCTCTGGCCACTCCGTCACCGGCGAGTACTACGGCTGCAATCCCCGCCAGGTTGACTCTGAACGCGTCGCAGCCTTGGCGCAGGATCTCGTCGTTTCGGGCCGACGTACCTCACTGGTGTCGTGATACCCGGGCTACCCAACGTCTTTTGCGGTCTTCTCGCCAGCGGCCTTGGATCGTGTGCTTCAGTAGGCGGATGGTGGGACTCGCGGCGGCACCGGACCCGATCAGCTACCTGGATGCGGCTGCCGGCACGGCGGCGGGCTTGGACTACAAGCAGCGGTTCGTGTCGTCTCTCGACGTGCGGCTCGGACATGCGGTTGCCGACGTCGGCTGCGGTCCGGGAACCGACCTTGCTCGGCTTGCCGAGGCGGTGGGTGAGGACGGGGTGGTCATCGGGGTGGACCAGGACCCTCGCATGCTTGAGGAGGCACGGTTCCGCCTGGCTGGCCGGTCGAACGTGCGCTTGTCTTCCGGCGACATCCACGATCTGCCGGTAGCGGACGCCAGCGTCGATCGGCTGCGGGTGGATCGGATGCTGCAGCACGTGGCCGATCCGGCGAGGGCGATCCGGGAAGCACGCCGGGTGCTTCGGCCCGGGGGGTTGTTCGGGATGGCCGAGCCGGACTGGGACACGCTTGCGGTCGCCGACGCGGACGTCGACACGAGCCGGCGGTTCGCCCGTTTCGTCGCGGGCCGGGTGCGTAATCCGACGGTCGGCAGGGAGCTGGTTCGCCTGTGCGCGCAGGCTGGGTTCGGCATCAGGTCCGTCGAGCCCGTCGCGGTGATGTTTCGCGACTTCGAAACGGCGGATCAGATCCTCGGGTTGCGGCGTAACACCGCGCGGGCGGTGGTGGCAGGCGACGTGGCCGAGTCCGACGCCGAGGTGTGGCTGCAGCGGCTGGCTCGCGGTCCTGTTGTCGCTGGTTTCACGTTCTATCTCGTGGTCGTCGAAGCTTGAGCCGCCACGCCGTGACTAGGTGCGCCGCGCCGCCGGCCGCGTCGGCGGCTGGTGGCTGGGTGGTTGTCTCGGTAGGTTCGGCCGGCGAGAGCATCTGCACTGTCATCGATTGGGGGATGCCGGCCACGTGTCGCACATCGAGAAGATCACCGGTGAGCTCCGCGCCCTGCTGACCGGGGTCGAACGCGCGCAGGGGCTGGCAGCCGCCGCCGACCGTCAGGCGCAGGAGGTGGCGCTGCGGGCCGCCGCGGCTGGTTTCGTCGCCGTGGCGGCCGGTGTGGCGCGGGTGCGCGACGTGATCATTGGCCTCCAGGGCGGCCTGGGCAGTCTTGCCGGTTCGATCGGTGAGGCGACAAGGGCAACCGTGGCGGTGCCGAACGAAGCCACCCCGCAGGAGACGATCGCCGGGCTGGCGCCCGTGCAGAGCGCCGTCGACAGTGCCCGGGACGCGGCGGCCGGGGCCATCACCGGAGTCGGTGAGGCGCAGCAGCTCGTCGCCATGGTCCTGCAGGGCGGACAGCCCGGGCCGTTGCTGCAGGCCCTGGACGGTATCAAGCAGGTTCTGGTGCTGGTCGTCGCGCGCACCACCAGCGCCCGGCAGGCCGTCGAAGCGGCGATCGCGCAGGCGCGGCAGTTGGGGTCGTCGGGAAACTGACGAGGGCTGGCGGTCATCGGCCGGCCAGCCCTACTCCTGCTACCACCAGCGGTACACCCCCGACGACCTCCCCCCTGGGTGGCCCCGTCTCGACGGCCACTGGCGCAGGATCCCCGTGGAGCAGGCGTCCCACCGGCGTTGCCGGCGGGTCACCTACCGGGCGTCGAACCCGGATCTCGGCGAACGAGAAGCCACGTGAGCGGCGTGCGCTGGAGTTGGAGAACGAGTGTGCCGACAGGGTCGCCGGCAAGGGGTACCGGGTTCAGCAGAACCCCACAAGGCAGGAGGTCGCGGACGCGCGACGTGAGACCGGGGATTCTGGGAGGCCGGAGAAGGCACCCGACTTCCTCATCGAGGGGCGCGTCTTCGACTGCTACGCGCCCACTGCACCGGTGCCGGCCCGTGCCGTCTGGAGCGCGGTGTCCCGGAAGGTCGACGCCGAACAGACCCAACGCGTGATGTTGAACCTCCACGACTGGCGAGGAGACCTCACCGCCCTGCACAAGCAGTTCCACGATTGGCCCATAGCGGGCCTGAAGGAACTGGCGGCGGTAACGCGGGACGGTGCGATCATTCAGATCATCCGGCGAGACTGATGAAGGGGTGCAGATGGCTGTCGAATACCGGCTGACGCTGGCGGGCGACATCCCACTCGAGCAGGTGGCAGAGCTGGCTGCTCCCGAAGCTGTCGAGACGTCCACGGCGTCCGGCGGCAGGATGTTCAGCGCCGACCTGAACGACGAGCACGGGTACGTCGTGGACATCACCGGTGGCCGGCACGGCTACTACTGCGCCGAGGACGACGGGGGATCTCTGTGGCAGTGGGAGCCGGAGACCTACGTCGACATCAGCTTCTACATGCGCAAGGATACCCTGACCGACAAGGGCAAGCCCCACATGCTGGCGACCGTGGCCAGGATCCTCGCCGGCCGGGTCGAGGACGCGGCCCTGACCCTCAACGGCGACGTGCTGATGCTGACACGAGTCGCGGGAAGCATCCAGAAACACAACGCCGACGGTTGGTACGACGAGGAATACGACAGGATCCTGCGCCTCTGACGGGCGTGCGTCCTCGGCTGGACCCTTTACAGCGACTCGCCCCGACCAATCCGCCGGAGGCGCGTCAGTACGCGCGGCCACGAGCTCACGCCCGGACGGATGGCCGGCCCCACCTCGACTACCGCGAGGACTTCTTCGTCCCCCTCACCGACTCCGGCCGCGTCAACGGCACCCGGCACAGCCACATCCCTGTCTAAGGATCCACGGCGGCTGCCTGCCACCGTGTGTCCAACCCTCTCGTCGGGCTCGGCTGGGTGACGCGGCGGTTGTCGGCGTCGACTGTCAGCTCACCGCAAGTCGATGTCGACCTGATGCTCCGCAAGCATGTTCAGCAGGTACTCCAGGGTGGTCGCCGGACCCAGTAGACGCCGGTCGTAGCTGGCGACGAGGTGTTCATGGGCGACGGCCGAGTCGTGCCACACCAGCCGGAACGGTGTCTGAGCACCGAACCTTCCGCGTAGGCAGTCATCGAGGGCGTCGAGGTTCCACCCGAAGTATCCGCCCGGTCCGTTGATCGCCTCACCGATCGCGCAGTAGAAGCCTTCGATGTCGGTCACGAAACGACCGTCGAGGTCGTACGTGACACCGGCCGGCCGATCCGGTGCAACAGCTCGGTGGGCGAGAGCCACGCCCGCCCAGTGATGGCGCAACTCCCGGCCGTAGCCGGCCCACAGATTCCTCTCAGCGGGCCTTCCGGTGTGCCAATGCTCCAGGATGCCGAGGATCCCCGTCGGCATCGGCTCACCCATGTCGCTGCGGACCGTCACGTCGAGGAGTCCGGCCCCGATCCGCGACGGCTCGCTGGCATCGACCGTCCCGGACAGCATGGCCCCGATGACCTGGCTGGCCGAGCCGTCGGCGGCGATTGCGTACACCTCAGCGCTGATCCGACGGCGACGCAGGCCGGCCTTGGTCGACTGGCCGAGCGCATCGAGTTTGGTCAGCAGGGGAGATTCCGGCCGGCAGCCGAGCAGCCGCACCTGCGTCACCGTGGGCGCGGCCTGATCGCGGAACACCCCGGTGACGTCCCGACACGTGCCGTAAGGCTCCCCGTCCGGGCCCTGCAGCACGAACTCGGTCACCTGCCCGGGACGGATCACGGCTTCCGTGCGGTCGTGGACGCGGGCGAAACCGCTGAGGTCGATGTCTACGGTTCCCGGCATGGTGGCGTTCGGGCGCTGCGCCAGCACGACGACGTCACCAAGATCCTGGCCCCACCAGTACGGTGGCGGGGACGCTGTCACGAAGACGTCGCCCAGCCAGGCATGCTCCGTGCCGAGTGCCTCGGCGGGCAGCCGATCGAGGAAACCAGCGAGCGCGCCGGCCGGCGTACAGCCGACGAGCGTGAACCGCTCCCGAGGCCGTGGCGGCAGGTCCACGAACAGTCCTTCGATCTCCGCGCACAACGCCAGCGGGACGTCGTCCGCCCAGGAACCCTCAAGGTCGACGTCGCCAAGCAGCAGCCAACGCGGACCAACGGGATGTTCCCACGTCCACCGCCGCCGATCGGGCGGCGAGACCGCCCCGGGACCGACGCTCGACGTCACGCCGAGACCCTACCCGCTGACAACGCCACGACAGAGGCCCGTTCGTAGACGGTCTCCCACCGACCTGACCGACGAAAGCTCGCACTCCCACGCGTCCCCTGAGCCGGGGAGTTTCTCGCGAGGCGGATGTGGGACTCATCCCGAACGCTGACCCCGTATAGGCGTCTTGCCCCCATCCGGCGCCCGAAGCCCGGAAGGTCGCCGACGAGGCCGGCACGGCCCGGATGGCAACCGGCCGCTGAAAAGGGAGCCTCTGGATGATCTTCGATGATGTGCGCGACGTGTGCTCGCCAGCGAATGCCAACCCGGGTCAACCGGCGCCAACACGGGTCACCACAGCCGATCATGGTCGCAAACGGGGGTTCGTGTGCTCGAGCTGTGGTCCTGGGCTGGGTAAACGGGGGTCCGGGTGACGTGGGTGAACGTGGGCCACTCCCTGCCACCCCAGGTGAACCCCCAGGTCGCTAGACTAGGCCCTCGCGCCCCCGTAGCTCAGGGGATAGAGCATCGGTTTCCTAAACCGTGTGTCGCAGGTTCGAATCCTGCCGGGGGCACCTCGAAGATCAGTAGAAACGCCTACTAGCCTGCGGATATGTCTAAGTATCGATGGCTTGGGCTGTGCAGTGGTATGCCGCCCGCAGCCGCCGTTTGTTCCGCGTGTAGACGGTCGGAGTGTGCCTTCTGCGCGTCGGATCGGGGCTTGGCCTCGGGTCAGGTCCTTGGTGACGTACTTCGTCACGTACCGGATCGACCGCTCCGCATCCCGGGTGCCCTGCTCGATGCCCCGAGCGTCGATCCGGCCCAGCCGCGCCACGTACGCGGGTCGGCTGTCAGATTCTTCGAGAGCGTCGTGGGTTTCGCCCCAGGTGGGCAGCGGCTCGCGCGTCTTGGGGGCGACGTACGCCTGCCGGTCGACGTCCCACACCGGCGGATTCTCTACCGGGTGTTAGCCGTCACCGAAGGTGACGACGAGTTGGTTCTTGCCCGTCATTGGTCTTGAGGAGGTCTCTGGCGTGGCCCTGGTGGGGTTGCGGTTGT
>NZ_JBHUVA010000128.1:0-10155 GCF_042670805.1 Micromonospora sp. NPDC057141
CGAGCAGGTCGCCGTGCCTGTCCACCCGCTTGAGCACCTCCGCAGCGGTGTACGGCTTCGTCGCCGGGCGCTTCCCGGCCGCGCCGGCCGCCACCACGTCCCAGGTCAGCGGGGTGGAGACGGCCGGCGTCGACTGGGCGCGCAGCGAATACGGGGCGACCGTCGTCTTCGCCGCGCTGTTCTGGCTCCAGTCGATGAAGACCTTTCCGCCGCGCAGGTTCTTCGCCATCCTCGACACGATCAGCTTCGGGTGTGCGCCCTCCAGCTCGCGGGCGACGCGGTGCGCGTAGTCCGAGACGACGTCGGAGGACTGGGTGCCGGCGATCGGGCAGCAGAGCTGCATGCCCTTCTTCCCCGACGTCTTCGGATAGGAGGACAGCCCGTCAAGAGCCAGCCGGTCGCGCAGCAGCAGCGCCACCTGGCTGCATTCGCGCAGCCCGGCCGGGGGGCCCGGGTCGAGGTCGACGACCAGCAGGTCGGGGTGGCTGCCGATCTTCCACTGCGGGGTGTGCAGTTCCAGGGCGGCGAGGTTGGCCAGCCAGACGAGGGTGGGCAGGTCGTCGGCGACGACGTAGTCGATCGTCTCCCGGCCCCTGGTGGAGCCGGGGGCGGGCAGCGTCTCGGTGCGTACCCAGGCGGGGGTGGCGGCGGGGGCGTTCTTCTCGAAGAAGCTCTTGTCCTCGACGCCGTTGGGGTAGCGGATGCGGGTCAGCGCCCGGTCGGCGAGGTGCGGCAGGAGCACCGGGGCGATCCGGGTGTAGTAGTCGATCACCTCGCCCTTGGTGAAGCCGGCCGCCGGGTAGAGCACCTTGTCCAGGTTGGACAGCTCCAGGCCGCGGCCCTGCACGTCGACTTTCAGCCGGTCAGCCGGCATCGTCCACCTCCTCGGGCGGCTTGTCGGGGCGCAGCCGCAGCACCCGGGGGAAGCGCAGCCGGCCGTCGGGGGTGCGCTGGCCGTACTTCACCTCCACCACGATTCTGGGGATCACCCAGTTGGCGCCCCGGGCATCCTCGCGGGGCACGTCGCCGCCGAACGGGGAGTTTCCCGAGCGCAGGGGCTCCAGTTCGCGCAGCAGTTCGCGTTCGAGGGCCGCGCCGATGCCGCCGCCGACCCGCCCCCGGTAGGTGAGCCGGCCGTCCGGGCGGGGCACCCCGACGAGCAGGCCGCCGATCCGGCGGGCCCCGGGTCGCCAGCCGCCGACGACGAAGTCGCCGGTGACCTCCAGCTTGACCTTCACCCAGTCGGGCGAGCGGACCCCGGGCCGGTAGGCCGAGCCGGCCCGCTTGGCCATCACCCCTTCGAGGCCGTGTTCGCCGGCCGCCTCGTAGGTGGCGGGCCCGTCGGCGAAGACCGGGGGCACGGCCCATCGCGCGCCGCCGAGGCCGAGGCCCTCCAGCAGGTCGCGGCGTTCGCGCCAGGGCCGGCCGGTGAGGTCCGCGCCGCGCAGCCGCAACAGATCGAAGATCAGGTACGTCACGGGTACGCTCGCCGCGAGCCGGGCCGCCTTCGCCGGGTCGCGCACGTGCATCCGTTCGGCGAGGGCGGTGAAGGAGGGCTGCCCGGCCTCGTTGAGCAGCACCACCTCGCCGTCGAGCAGGGCGTCGTCGACCTGCTCGGCGAGGGTGATCAACTCCGGGTACGCGGCGGTGATCTGCACGCCGGAGCGGGCGTACAGGTGTTGCCGGCCGCCGACGACGTCGGCGAGCGCGCGTACGCCGTCCCACTTGAACTCGTACGCCCAGTCGGCGCCGACGGGCAGCGGACCGGTCGTCGCGAGCATCGGCTTCAGCGGCGCGGCCCGCATTCCCGACGTTCCCGGCATTTTCTGACTGTAGTAGGGCAACAGAAGTCATCGCGCCCGCTTCGATCCTTTGCGATCCTGATCTGTAGTCGGGGAGAGGAGCGGGGGATGCGGGCGATCTGGAAGGGGGCGGTCTCGTTCGGGCTGGTCTCGATCGCGGTGAAGCTCTATTCGGCGACCGAGGAGAAGGACATCCGCTTCCACCAGGTGCATCGGGAGGACGGGGGGCGCATCCGGTACAAGCGCACCTGCTCGGTGTGCGGTGAGGAGGTCACCTACGACGACATCGCCAAGGGGTACGACATCGGCGGCGGCGAGATGGTGATCCTGACCGACGAGGATTTCGCGGACCTGCCGCTGACCACCTCGCGCGCGATCGACGTGCTGGAGTTCGTCCCGGCGGAGCAGGTCGACCCGATCCTCTACAACAAGGCGTACTTCCTGGAGCCTGAGGGCGCGGCGACGAAGCCGTACGTGCTGCTGCGCGACGCGCTCGTCGACTCGGAGCGGGTGGCGATCGTGAAGGTGGCGCTGCGCCAGCGGGAGCAGTTGGCCACCCTGCGGGTACGCGAGGGGGTGCTGCTGCTCAACACGATGCTGTGGCCGGACGAGGTCCGTACCCCCGAATTCGGTTTTCTGGGCGAGGACCTGAAGGTCCGGCCGCCGGAGCTGGCGATGGCCAGTTCGCTGATCGACTCGATGGCCGGCGAGTTCGAGCCGGAGGTCTTCACCGACGACTACCGGGCGGCGTTGCAGGAGGTCATCGACGCGAAGGTGGAGGGCCGCGAGGTGGTCCAGCCGGAGGAGGTCGAGGAGGCCCCGGCGGCGGCGGTGGACCTGATGGCGGCGTTGAAGGCGTCGGTGGAGCGGGCCCGGGCGGCGCGCGGGGAGCAGCGGGAGCGCGGCGGCGAGCCGACCCCGATCACGTCGGCCCGGTCGGCGCAGAAGGCGACGAAGAAGGCGAAGGAGGCGAAGGCCCCGGCGCGCAAGACGGCCGAGAAGAAGGCAGCGACGAAGACGGCGAAGAAGGCGGCCGGGGCGACCGGCGGCGGGTCCGCCGGGGCGACGAAGGCCACCGGGGGTACGAAGAAGGCGGCACCGGGGAAGGCCACGACTAAGGCTCCGGCGCGGAAGGCCGCCCCGAAGAAGGCGGCACCCCGCAAGACCGCCTAGCCGGAGCCTGTGTCGCCGGGGTCGAGGCGTCCGGAGTGCCCGAGCCGGGAAGAGTGGCTGCCTCCGCTACACGACACGCCGGTGCGATTCCACCGCAACCGGCCACTGATCGCGCACCCCGGACGGCGTCCCGCGCGGCCGGCTTCCGCCCGGGCTCCTGCCGGGCAGGTCGAACCGGACGTCAGCCCTGCTCGGCGAGCCGCCGCCGGTCGAGCCCGTCGAGCAGCAGGTCGAGGGCGAACGCGAATTCGTCCTCGTCGTCGCAGCCGCCGAGGGCGCCGCTGTGTGAGACCGCGACGGCGAGTTCCGCGATGTGCGGCATGGTCTCGGCCCAGGCGGCCGCCTGCGCGGCGTTCGCCTCCTCGGCCGCAGAGGTGTTCGGCGAGTCGTCGAACAGGTCCTGGCTGAAGCCGAGGATCCGGCTGCCGAGCAGGTGCAGGGCGTGGTGGCTCAGGCTCACCGAGCAGCCGCCGCCGCGCAGCACGGCGAGCACCCGCTCGATGTGCAGCAACACGGCCGGGGTGGGTGTGTCGCGCGCCTCCAGCACCCGGGCCGCCCACGGATGGCGCAGCATCGTGCGGCGGGCCCGCATGATCAGCGCCCGCAGTTGGTCGGTCCACGGCCCGGTGCCGGCCGGCGGGTCCGCGCCGGCCGCCGCCTCGTCACCGGCCCCGATCTCGCCGCCGGCCTCGGTCTCGGTGGCCCCGATCTCGGCGGCGACGGCGTCGACCATCGCGGCGAGCAGGGTGTCCTTGTCGCGCAGGTGGTAGTAGATCGACATCGCGTCCACGCCGAGGTGCTGGGCGAGCCGCCGCATGCTCAGCCCGGCGAGGCCGTCCCGGTCGGCGAGTTCGATCGCCGCGGCGACGATCGTCTCCCGGCTCAATCGGGAGGTGGCGCGGGTCGCGGAGCGGTCGTCGGCACGTCGGGGCACCCTCGGATCCTACTTGTCCCCCTACGGCGTAGGGCTTACTCTACGGTGTAGACCTACATCGTAGAAACGAGGCCGCGATGAGAACGTCCCCCAAGCCCCCGCCGAGGTGGTTCGTCCGCGGCGCCTGGCTGGGCCACAAGGCCCTGCTGCGCGTCACCGCCGACCGGGTGGGCCTGGCCACCCCGACGCCGGGCGGCCGATTCGGCATGCTGCGGCTGCACACGATCGGCCGCCGTACGGGCCGACCGCGCGCCGTCATCGTCGGCTACATCCGCGACGGCGACCGGTTCGTCACGCTCGCCATGAACGGCTGGGACGCGGCCGACCCCGCCTGGTGGCTCAACCTCCAGGCCCACCCACGGGCGACCGTCGACCTCGGCGGCGCGTCCCGCGAGGTGACCGCCCACCGGGCCACCGGCGCCGACCGCGATCGGCTGTGGGCCGCGCTGCACGACTACCAGGGCTACGGCGACCTGGCCGGCCTCGCCGCCCGCCGGGGCCGGGAGACCGCGATCGTCGTCCTGACCCCCGTCCCCGCATAGGGCTCCGGAGGGCGGCCCGAACGGACGGCCGAGCCGATCAGGAATCGAGAAGCGCAGGTCAGCCAGCCACAATTAGCGTGATCGCCATGGACATCACCATTCACACGAGCTTCCTGCCGCACACCGACCCGGACGCATCCCTGGCCTTCTACCGCGACGTGCTCGGCTTCGAGGTCCGCAACGACGTCGGCACGGGCACCATGCGCTGGATCACCGTCGGCCCCGCCGGCCAGCCCGACACCAACATCCTGCTGGCCCCGCCGGCCGTCGACCCCGGCATCACCGACGACGAGCGGCGCATGATCGCCGAGATGATGGCGAAGGGCACGTACGGCTGGATCCTGCTGGCCACCCCCGACCTGGACGGCACCTTCGAGAAGGTGCAGGCCAGCGACGCCGAGGTCGTCCAGGAGCCGACCGAGCAGCCGTACGGGATGCGCGACTGCGCCTTCCGCGACCCCGCCGGCAACCTCGTCCGGATCCAGGAGCTGCGCTGAGCATCGCCGCGGGGACGGCCAGGGTCGTCGCCGCCCGCTCCACCCGCACGGGGGAGCACCTCGGCCGCAGCCGGCGGGCCGGTACGGGGGCGGCCGAGGCAGCACCGTGGGCAGCAGGGCGGGTACCGTGTGCGCTGGCCTCGGCAGCGGCCGCCGGGCCCCCACCTCTTGATCAGGGAGTCGACGTGAGCGAGCGTGTGCAGAACCGGTCGGCGGGCCAGGGCCCGGCCAAGGCGGAGCGGCGGCTGGCCGCCCAACTGGCGGCGAAGAAGGCCGCCGAGAAGAAGCGCCGCCTCCAGTCGATCCTCGGCGCGCTCGCCGGTCTCGCCGTCGTCGGCGTGCTGATCACCGTGTTCGTGGTGGTCAACCAGGGTAAGGACGACGCGCCGGAGCAGCCCGCCGCCGCCCCGTCGGCGAGCGAGCCGGCCGAGGAGCAGCCCACCGCGCCGCCCGCCCCGCAGCTGCCCGAGGGGTCGGACCCGGCGCTGGCCACCAAACCGAAGGTCGAGGCGGGCAAGGGCGAGCTGACGAAGCTGAAGGTCACCACCCTGATCGAGGGCAAGGGCCCGGCGGTGAAGTCCGGCCAGCAGATCACCACCAACTACGTGGGCGTGTTCTACAAGGACGGCAAGGAGTTCGACGCGTCCTGGAACGGCGGCCAGCCGGCCACCTTCCCGATCGGCGTCGGCCAGGTCCTCAAGGGCTGGGACCAGGGTCTGGTCGGGGTGAAGGTGGGCAGCCGGGTGCAGCTCGACATCCCCGCAGACCTCGCGTACGGCAAGAACCCGCCGGAGGGTTATCCGGCCGGAGCGCTGCGGTTCGTCGTCGACGTGCTCGCCGCGCAGTAGCCGCACCTGGTGCGGTAGTTCACAGGAGTCTTTCTTCCCGTCGCCTACGACCAGTAGGTTCGGGGTCACCGTGGGCGGTCCGGCCCGTCGCACGGTGACCCCATCGACGCGGAGGTGCACGTGGCGGCGCTGGACGATCCGGGGCTCGCCCGGTTGATGTGGACGCACTTCGAGCCGGTGCACGCGGTGACCTACTTCCATCCCCGGGCGCGGGCCGCGTACGAGGCGGTGGGGCTGCGCGGCTTCTGGCGGGGATACTTCGCCGGCCGGGCCGCCCCGCTGGGCGCCGTGGAGGCCGCCCCGGTGGTGGCCGCGTTCTTCAGCTTCGCCCCGCCTGTGGTGGCGCGGGCGCTGCCGGCGGTGTGGCAGCTGGTGACCCCGGCCGAGGCGCTGCGGGTCCGGCTCACCGGTGCCGTGCAGGCGCTGGCGGAGCTGGCGTACGAGCTGCCGGAGGACCACCTCGCCGAGGCCGCCGAGCTGCTGGAGACGGCCGCCCGGGCGGCGCAGCCGGCGGGCCGGGTGCTGGGTGCGGCGAACGCCGCCCTGCCGGCCGCCGAATACCCGCTGGCCCGACTGTGGCAGGCCGCCACGACGCTGCGGGAGCAGCGGGGCGACGGGCACGTCGCGGCGCTGGTCGCCGCCGGCCTGGACCCGGTAGAGACGCTCGCCTGGCGGGTCGCCGAGGGTATGCCGGAGCTGAACCTGCTGGGCCGGGGCTGGTCGCCGCAGGAGTGGGAGGAGGCGGCCGGTCGGCTCGCCGGTCGGGGGTGGCTGACCGGGGACGGGAAGCCGACCGAGCGCGGCCGGGCGGAGTTCCAGGCGGTGGAGGACGCCACCGACGTGGCCGCCCTGCACCCGTGGCAGGCGCTCGGCGCGGAGCGCACCGGGCGGCTGCGGGAGCTGCTGGAGCCGCTGGCCCGGGCCGGGCACACCGTGATCCCGCCGGAGAACCCGATCCGCCTGCCGCCGCTGCCGGCCTGACCCGCGCGCTGCCGGGCCCGGGCGGCCCGCCAACGCGCTGCCGGGCGCCCGGGAGAGCGGACGGGCGAGGGCTCGGGCAGGATGGTGCCGTGGCGGATGCGGTGGTCTTCGACCTGGACGGCGTGATCGTGGACTCCGAGCCGGTCTGGGAGGAGGTGCGCCGGGCGTACGTGGCGGCGCACGGCGGCACGTGGCAGCCGGACACCCAGCGGCGACTGATGGGGATGAGCACCGGCGAGTGGGCCCGCTACCTCAGCGGTGAGCTGGGCGTGCGCCGGACGGCCGAGCAGGTGGCCGCCGAGGTGGTCGACGAGATGGCCCGGCGGTACACCGAGCGCGTACCGGTGATCGACGGGGCCGACGAGGTGGTCCGCCGGCTGGCCGCGCGGTGGCCGTTGGGGCTGGCCAGTTCCTCGCCGACGCGGCTGATCGCGGCGGCGCTGACGGCGACGGGGCTGACCGACGCATTCGGCGCGACGCTGTCGACGGAGGAGACGGAGCGGGGCAAGCCGGCCCCGGACGTCTACCTGGAGGTGGCCCGGCGGCTCGGCGTCGACCCGACGCGCTGCGTGGCGGTGGAGGACTCCTCGAACGGGGTGCGATCGGCCGCCGCGGCGGGGATGCGGGTGGTGGCGGTGCCGCACGGGGCGTACCCGTTGGATCCGGACGCCGGGGCGCTCGCGGCCGTGGTGCTGCCGGCGGTGGGTGACCTAGCCCCGGAGGTCGTCGCCGACCTCGGCTGATCCCCGCGCGCATCGGTCCGACGGTCTGCCTGAGCGGATCGCCCGACCGGTCTGCCTGAATCGCGGCCTTCACCCGGCTTGCCCGCCTAACGTCGGTGGCATGAGGGCTGTGGTGTACCAGGGGCCGCACGAGGTGGCGGTGAGCGAGGTCTCGGATCCGCGGATCGAGGCGCCGAACGACGTGATCGTCAAGATCACCACGACCGCGATCTGCGGCTCGGACCTGCACATGTACGAGGGCCGCACGCTGGCCGAGCCGGGCATCGTGTTCGGCCACGAGAACATGGGCGTGGTGGAGGAGGCCGGGCCGGGGGTCGTGCACATCCGCAAGGGCGACCGGGTGTCGATGCCGTTCAACGTGGCGTGCGGATTCTGCCGCAACTGCCGCGAGGGGAAGACGGGGTTCTGCCTGACCGTGAACCCGGGCTTCGCCGGTGGCGCGTACGGCTACGTCGCGATGGGGCCGTACCGGGGCGGGCAGGCCGAGTACCTGCGGGTGCCGTTCGCCGACTTCAACTGCCTGCGGCTGCCGCCGGGCACCGAGCACGAGAACGACTTCGCGATGCTGGCCGACATCTTCCCGACCGGGTACCACGGGGTGACGATGACCGGGCTGCGCCCCGGCGAGAACATCACGGTGCTGGGCGGCGGGCCGGTGGGGCTGATGGCCGCGTACTCGGCGCTGCTGATGGGCGCGGCCGAGGTGTTCCTGGTCGACAAGGTCCCCGACCGGCTGCGGCTGGCCGAGTCGATCGGCGCGATCCCGATCGACTTCACCGCCGGGGACCCGGTCGAGCAGATCCGGGAGCGGACCGACGGGGTCGGCACCGACCGGGGCGTGGACGCGGTGGGCTACCAGGCGTCCGGCGCGGGCGGCGAGGAGCACCCGGCGGCGGTGCTGAACAGCCTGGTGGACGTGGTCCGGCCGACGGGGTCGATCGGGGTGGTCGGGCTGTACCTGGCGCGGGACCCGGGCGCGCCGGACGAGCGGGCGGGCCGGGGTGAACTGGTGTTCAAGGTGGGCAAGTTCTTCGAGAAGGGCCTGCGGATGGGGACCGGGCAGGCCAACGTGAAGGCGTACAACGAGCACCTGCGGAACCTGATCATGGCGGGGCGGGCGAAGCCGAGCTTCGTGGTGAGCAAGGAGCTGCCGTTGGACGCCGCGCCGGAGGCGTACCGGCGCTTCGACAAGCGGGAGGCCGGCTACTCGAAGGTGGTGCTGAAGCCGGCCGCGTAGCCCGGCTCCCGCAGGTGGCGCTGAAGCCGACCGCGGGACCATCCCGCCCCCGCGCGGCGGCTCAGATCGCCCGGCTCCGGCTCGTCCAGGGCAGCCGCCGCCCGGCCGGGTCGTCGGGTGACGGCGGGGGTTCGGCGTGCGGCTGTTCGGCGCTACCCGCGCCCGGCCCCGTCCGGCCCGTCGGGGGTGGCGTCGCGCCTACCGCCGTTTTGTCCCGCATCAGCACTCCCCTGCCTCCGTGTACCTGGATATACGGTTCCGGTGGCCGCTGGGATCGGAATGAAGCGAGATCACCCGGGTAGCGGACGGGGGTGGCCCGCGACGGGCCCACGGCGGGCGAGGTGAGGAGAGACGGCGATGAGGGCGATCGTGTACGAGACCAACGGCGACGCCTCCGTGCTGCGCCTGGTCGACCGGCCGGTGCCGGAGCCGGGGCCCGGGGAGGTGCTGGTCCGGGTGGCCGTCTCCGGGGTGAACCCGACCGACTGGAAGGCCCGCCGGGCCGCCCCGCCGCCGGCTGGCTGGCAGACACCCGGCCAGGACGGCGCCGGGGTGGTCGAGGCGGTCGGCGCGGGGGTCGACCGGAACCTGATCGGCGAGCGGGTGTGGCTCTGGGAGGCCGCCTGGCAGCGCCCGTGGGGCACCGCCGCCGAGTACGCGGTGGTGCCGGTCCGGCAGGCGGTGCCCCTCGGCGACGCCTCCTTCGACGTGGGGGCGGCCCTGGGCATCCCGTTCCTCACCGCGCACCGCTGCCTGACCGCCGGGGAGATGATGCCGGGCAAGCTGCACCCCGGGGCGCTGGCCGACCACACCGTGCTGGTGCAGGGCGGGGCGGGGGCGGTCGGCAACGCGGCGATCCAGCTCGCCCGCTGGGCCGACGCCACCGTCGTCGCCACTGTCAGCAGCGCGGAGAAGGCGAACCTAGCGGCGGCGGCCGGCGCGTCGTTCGTCGTGAACTACCGCGAGCAGGACGTCGTCGAGGAGGTCCGCAAGATCGCCCCGGACGGCGTGCACACGATCGTCGAGGTGTCGGCGGCGAGGAACGCGGCGGCCGACGTGCAGTTGCTGCGCCCCGGCGGGGCGGTCTGCGTCTACGCCGACGACGGCGGGGACGGGGGGGGGGGCGGGGGCGGGGGCGGGGGCGAGGTGACGCTGCCGATCCGGCCGCTGATGGCCCCGAACGCCCGCTGGCAGTTCGTGCTGGTCTACACCGCTCCGGCGGTGGCCAAGGCGCAGGCCGTCGCCGACGTGGCGGCGGCCGTGGCGCAAGGTGGCGTACGGGTCGGCGAGGCGGCCGGGCTGCCGCTGCACCACCACTCGCTGGCCGCCACGGCGGCGGCCCACCAGGCGGTGGAGAACTCGGTGGTCGGCAAGGTGCTGGTCACGACCACCGAGTTC
>NZ_JBHUVA010000129.1:0-9919 GCF_042670805.1 Micromonospora sp. NPDC057141
ATCGACCGGTAGAGACCCACAACAAACCCGCCGGAAGACCACCAACCGGGCTCAACGCATAGACCAACTCAAGAATCTCCAGACCGCCCTCTGAGAGTTCGGGTAGGACGGCGCCGTAGAACTTAGCGGTGAAGTGTGGGTTGGAGTGGCGGAGTCGGTTGGAGATGACTTTCATGTGGACTCCGGCGGCGAGGCCCATGGTGGCGGCGCCGTGGCGGAGGTCGTGTAGGCGGATGGGTGGTAGTTCGGCTTGCGTGGCGAGGTGGTGGAAGTGGTCGGTGACGTCAGCGGGATGGAGCCGCCCGCCGGTGGGGGTGGTGAAGACGAGTCCGGTCTTGGTCCAGGCTGCTCCGGCGGCGAGGCGTTCGCGGTGGTGGCGTGCGCGGTGGGTGCGGAGGACGGTGATGGTTTCGGTGTCGAGGGCGATGGTGGCTTCGCTGTCGGTGGTTTTGGGGGTGTCGATGGTGGTGGCCCAGCCGTGTTGGACGAGTTGCCAGCGGACGGTGAGAGTGTTGGCGTCGAGGTCGAGGTCGTCCCAGTGCAGGCCGCAGGCTTCGCCTCGGCGTAGGCCGGTGAAGGTGATGAGGTGGTAGAGGGCGTAGAGGCGGTCGTTCGCGTCGTGGGTGTGGTCGAGGAATCGTCCGGTGTGTTCGGGGGTCCAGATCATGACCCGGCTGGGAGTGTTGCCGGTGTCGCGCCAGGTGCGGACGCGTTGGTCGGTCCAGACGGTGGGCTTTGGTGCTCGGGCGGCGGGTAGCTCGACCAGCAGGGCGGGGTTGATGTCGAGGTAGCGGTGGCGGCGCATCGCGTCGTTGAGGGCCTTGCGGAGGGTGGCGTGGATGAGGTGCGTGGTCCTCGGTCCGACGACCCGCTGGTTCTTGACCTGGTCGCGTTTAGCGGGGTCGCGGCTGGCGCGGAGGGTGGTGATGGTGGTGTTGCGTTCGGCGATGGCCTCGTACATGGCGTCGATGTGACCGGGGCGGAGCCGGTCGATGCGCAGGTGCCCGAGGTGCGGGATGAGGTGTAGGCGGATATGTCCTTCGTAGGAGCGGACGGTGCCCTTCTTGATGTTCTGGCGGCCGGCGAGCCAGTCGGTGAGGTAGTCGGCCATGGTGGGGAGTTCGGTGGGGGTGATGTCGAGGTGGAGGGTCCGGCGGACCTGGTCGGGGGTGGGGACGGGTGCGCCGGTCTTGACGGCGGTTTCGATGAGGTCGCCGGTCTTGGTCGTGGCGTGGGGGTCGGTGGGGTCGGGGACGGCGAGGGCGGCGCGGATGCGGTCGAGGGTGGTGTCGGCGTCGGTTTGGGTGGGGTAGGGGCCGTGGCGCAGTGTGCGGCGGGTGCCGTTGGCGCGGGCGGGTAGGTCGATCTGCCAGTGCCACTGTCCGTGGTTGCGGGACCAGCCGCCGCCGGGCCGGCGCAGATCAGGGCAGGAGCGTCCCAGCCGCCGGCCCGTGGTGGTGTCGCGGCAGCCGCAGCGTTTGAACGTGGAGCCTTTCACTGGTCGTCTCCGGGGTGCTCGACGTGGTGCCGCCAGCGGTGGCGGGTGTAGTCCGCTGGTGGCGGGGTCGTTGCATCCACGCTCGACACCCCGACGGGATCAAGTCGCCGGCCGCCGTCGGGATCCGGGATGGTGGGGTGGTCGAGGAGGAGGAGTCGGAGAAGGCCGGTGACGGGGACGATGATGCGGGTCCCGGCGCGGATCAGTGGTGTGGGGAAGGTGTCGGTGGCGGCGAGGCGGTAGGCCTGGGACCGGCTGATACCGAGTACCGCCGCGGCGGTGGGCAGGGTGGTGGCGGCGCCGAGCGCGCGGATCCGCTCGACGGTCCACGGCTCTGCCGTTGGCGGGTGTGGGTTGGTTGGCCGGATGTCATGGTTCGGATTGGTGTGGGCGTTCATGGGGTGGGGTCTCCTGACTGCGGTGGAAGCGGTGCAGAGGTACGCGCGGTGGTAGGTGTGGCGGATTCTGGTGCTGTCGGCGGGGTGCTACGGCCTGCGGGTTCGGGAGTCTGCTGGCCGGTGGTGAGGGCTGGTGGGGCCTGGTCGGCTTTGAGGATCTTCAGTAGCTGGGATGCGCGGGTGTTGGACACGGTGTGACCGGTGGCGCGGAGTGCGGTGGCCAGGGCGGCGCGGGTCAGCGGCCGGCCCTCGGCGGCGAGGTCCTCCTGGGCGCGTCTGGCGACCAGGAGCAGGGCTTCGGTGTCGGTGGGGTGGGTGGACGGTCCGCGCCGCGACGGCCGACGCTGGCGGACCGGTCTCCCGGTCCGGGGGTGGTCCGGTCCGGTGTGCGGGTGGTCGTTGCTGGTGCCGTAGACGGTCCGCGCGGGCAGACGCCGGTCCCCGGTCGGCAGGGTGGGCTGGGCGTCGATGCGGTCCGCCGGAAGCTGGCTTGCGGCGGCGATGGGCTGATCCGCCGGTCGGACGGTGGACGGGTTCGTGCCGGCTGGTGGGGGTTCGGGTGGGGTGTTGGTGTAGCCGAGGGCGATCTTGACCATGACCAGGAAGCCGAGCGCCGGCACGGCCGCGGCGGTCCAGCCGATCGGTGACGGCTCGGCCTCCACGACCTGCGCCGCAAGCGACAACGTCACCGCGCAGGCCAACACCGCCGCCGGGAACACTGTTGAGACCTGGGCTCGTTTGCGGCGGCGCAGTTCCAGGCCGGAGGCGATCGACATCAGTTCCAGCACGATGGCGTCCGCCCACGCCAACCACCCCGGCTGCCCGTGCGCGGCGGCGACGTTGTGGACGTGGGTGAAGCTGGCCGCACCCGCCGCCCCACCAATCGCCAACATGATCACGACCTGAACGAAACCCTCCACCGGGTTCCGTCCCGGACGAGCGTCCGAGTCACCGGGTGCGGTCGTGGCCGCCCACCTCCCCCGGCCGGACCACCAACACGCCCCGTCCGCCCGCGCCTGCGGACCGGAGCAGCGGACGGACGGCCCCGGCGTGCCGGACCAGGAGCGTGAATGGCTCGGTCCGGGGCCGGTCCGCGGACCGGCCACGCGGGCGCCGGGACGATACCTCCACCCGCTCGCTGTCAGGGCTGCCTGGGGCTGTCACCGGTCTGTCAGCAGCCTCCGATAAGACGCTGACAGCCCAGTGACAGAACGACCTCGGGACTGTCGCCGTCTCACCCGCCGACCGCACGATGAAGGGGTCCGGTGAAGCGTTGTCGGTCATGCCGCCTCCCTGGTCGGGTCACGGTCGTCGAGGACCCAGGCCGACAGGTCAGCCAGCGTCGACCGCTGCCCGCCGTCGCCGGCCACCGCCCACACCGCCTCAGCCGGGCACAGGCCCGCCGCCGTGGCGTGGTCACGGGCACCGGTAGCCACCGGCACCAGCGGCGGCGTCTCGGCCCACATCCGGCGCAGGTTGCGTTCCCGGGCGGCGGAATGCAGCCAGAACAACACCGGCCACGCCCGCCCCATCGCGGCGAACCACTCCCGGTAGCCGACCAGCTTGTGGATCAGCACCGGCAGCGGCTCGCCACCGGTGTCGTACTCCACGAAGAACGGCACCACCGTTCGACCCGAAACCCATAGGCCGTAGCCGTCCGGACGTACTCGGGGCTGGTAGGCGCGCACCAGAGCCGGATCCTGCGGCCTGGTGAACACCCCCGACCGCTGGCACGCCGCCTCCGACAACCACTCCCCCAGCCGGGCCTCCGGATGGGTGCGGGTGTAGCCGGCGAGGTCGGTGAAGAAGCCGTTCACCCCGAGGCGGTGCTCCAGGGTGCGGCTGGACGTCCAGCGGCGCCGCTCGACGCGGGCGTGATCACGCCGAGGCGGACGCTCATCACGACCCGCGGCCACGACCTCCGCGCCAAGCTGATCGATGACGTAGTGGTACGGATACGAGCCACCATCGGCGCGCTGGGGGCGGAACCGCGCCACCAACCGCAACCGGTACAACGTCCGCAACCGCCGCTGACAGAAGTCCAGAGACGGGAACAGGGCGTGCGCGATCTGGAACGAGGTCAACACACCGTGGTCGTAGAGCCAGCCCAGCAGCACACGGTCACGGCCGGTCAGCTGGGACTGAACCCGAAGGACCGGATCATCCACCGGCTACCACCTCCTTCCTGATGCGGATGCCAGCCCCAGGGGGAGAGACCCGAGACCAGGCAGGGTCTGTCGCAGGACAAGCCGACGGCGCTGACAGCCGGCCTGACCTACGGTGTAAGACACGACAGGGGGTCCGTTCCGGCGTCCGGTTGAAGACTGACCTCAACACGGACGCCGACCCGGACCCCGGAACGTGGATCGAGACGGAATCTGTCACCGCTACCGGCAGCAAGCCGGAGCGCAGAGATGAGGGGTATGGAGAACAAGACAGCTCCTTGATCGAGGAATGGGACGGCGTCGACAGTCGCGACGCCGTGGCGAAGTCGTTGGAAGCGCCAGCCGCACGCGCTGAGCGGTACACCGGGCGGTTGCGGCGGGCCGCGGAAGGTATGCACTGTGGAGTTGTCAACGAACACGCCGACCGGCGTACCAGCCGACCTGAGGGCTGATTAGGGCAGCAGGGATCGACACGACCGCCAGCAAGACGGTCGTGTGCAGCGGGAACAGCGATGGCGATGGGCCGGCGGCATGGTGCCGCACGGGCAGCGAGCTTCGCCTCAACCCGTGACAGGAACGCCCACGGCCGCCGACATCACGACGGCTGGGTAGGGCGTCGGCTCAACCCGCCGGAACAAAATCCTTCATGGCGCTCCCCCTGTCACTCAGAACCACCGACGGCCCACCCACTCCCCAGCCCCGAACGACCGGCGACGCCCACGAGGAGCGCCACCAGATCGGCCGATCGAACCCGGCGGGCAGACCGCCACGCGGTCGCGTGCGTACCAGTACGCCTCCGCCGACAGCACCCTGTCAACCAGCATCGCCAGCAGTCGATCATGATGCATCCGGACCCAGTAGGACGCGCCAGCACCAGCCAACCCGCGCTGGTCTCAATTAGCACGGACTCCCGACCCAAACAGGCGGAAAAATCTTGGCGCGCATGAACGCCAATCTCATAGAATGAGACGCGGGCTGCCAAGGGCTCCGCCCGGATCGCGCCCGTGGTCACCTCGCCACGCTCACGGACCGGCTCGCACCATGCGCTGCCTGGCCGCCGCCCAATTCCCGCACCCAGCGGTCGATGATGAACCCGATGTCGTCACCTCATAAGCACCCGGTCGGTATCGTCGAGGACGACCACCAGCGCCGCAGACGGCACCTCAGCACTTATCCACCGGGCGGCTCGGCTCGGGGCACACGTTGATCCGCCCGGGGGCACAAGGCACAATCGCCGGGTGATCGCGAGCGTGTTCTTCGATGTGGGCGAGACGATCGTCGACGAGTCCCGGGAGTACGGCACCTGGGCCGACTGGCTCGGCGTACCGCGCCACACCTTCTCGGCCGTCTTCGGGGCGATCATCTCTCGCGGCCTGGACTACCGGGAGACGTTCCAGGTTTTCCGGCCGGGCTTCGACCTGGCCGAGGAGCGGGAGCGCCGGACGGCGGCGGGACAGCCGGAGTCCTTCACCGAGGAGGATCTCTATCCGGATGCTCGGCCGTGCCTGGCCGCGCTGCGCGAGGCGGGGCTACAGGTCGGCCTGGCCGGCAATCAGACGGCGCGGGCGGAGACCATCCTGCGTGCCCTGGACCTACCGGTCGACGTGATCGGCACCTCGGACGGCTGGGGTGTGGAGAAGCCGTCTGCCGCGTTCTTCGACCGAGTGATCGCCGAGGCAGGCTGCCCGGCTGACCAGGTGCTCTACGTCGGGGACCGGTTGGACAACGACATCCGGCCGGCGCAGGAGGCGGGTATCGCGACCGCCCTGGTCCGCCGTGGCCCGTGGGGTTACATCCTTGGCGACAAAGAGGTCAGCGACCGGTGCCTGTTCCAGCTCGACTCGCTGGCCGAGCTGCCTGACCTCGTACGCAAGCACAACGAGTCGGCGCGCTAACTACCCGGCAGCGCGGCGCGGCCGGCGGTGAGGGCGGCGACGCGTTCGTCCAGCAGGATGCCGTGTCGACTGTCGCCGAGTATGGGACGAACGGCTCGGACCCGGTCGAGGCCGACGCCGTACCAGTCGTTCTGCAGGGCGTCGACAGCCTGATTGAGGTAGTCGGCGGCCCGGTCGCCGTCGCCACCATGAGCGGTGGCGAGGTCGGCGAGTACGACGCTGCGCTGCTTGGCACCGGTGGTGGTGAGCGCGGCGAGTGCCTGGTTGAGCTGGCCGGCGGCTTCGCTGTGGTCGCCGCAGGCGAGGGCCGCGTATCCAGCGAACGAGTGCAGGCGGCCGTTGTCGTAGAAGTCGAGCCATTCGGGCGGGGTGCCGTCACCGTTGACCGCGCCTGCGGCGAGGTCGATGTGGCGGCGGCTGGCGGCTGCGGCTCCGGCACGCGCCTCGACCTCTGAGGCGACGCAGTGCAGCCATGACCGGACCATGGGGCTGACGCCGTGCCAAGTGTGTTGCAGAGCAGCGTCGATCAGCGGCCGAGCGTTGGCCGGCTGGTGGCCGAAGGCAGGAACGAACGCCATGTGGCCGAGGACAGCGGCGGCCAAGGCATGGTCGCCGGCCTCGCGGGTGGCGGCAAGGGCGACGTCGTAGCAGCGTTCGGCGATGGCGGGTTGGCTGAGGTCGAAGAAGGCGAGCCGGGCGGTGAGCAGCGCGGACTCCGCGAGAGCGGAGGCAAGACTGGTCCGGCTGCTACCGGTGGCGGCGCGAAGGAGCCCGATGCCGAGCTGGGTGTGGGCGTAGGCAGCCTCGTAGAGCGGCCGGGCCGGGCTGGTCCAGTACAGCTCGCGTTGGCAGCTCACGATCTGCCGGTACGAGTCGGGGTCGGCGGCCTTGCCGTCGGCGTGTGCGGCTTCCGGGTCGAGGGATAGCAGGGGCGCGACCAGGGGCAGCATGCTGGCGCCGACCAGTGCGCGCAGGACGGACGCGCGGTCCCAACCGTTGCCGTTGTTCTCTCCGGTGAGCATGTCCCACAACCTCCTGAACTCGTGCAGATTTTCCTCGTCCGGGCGTACGGCCAGCTCGTCGGGGGTGAGTAGGCCGAGGTCGCTGGCCGGCTTTCCGAAGATCGCGACCAAATGTTTGCGGTACCGGGGGTCCGGCCTCCGCTCGCCGATCTCCCACCGCCGGACGGTGTTGGCGTTGAGCCCGGTGTCGGTCTCACCGGCGCGGCTCATCTCGGTGCGGATGCGTTCGGCGACCTCCTCGTAGGACCAACCGCGTTGGAGTCTCTCCCACGCTAGCCGCCGGTTTGAGGGGTAGCGCCGTCCCGCCATCGCGCACCTCCGGGGATCGCCTGTCGACATCGATCACGCTAGCCAGTCTGGCTACGCGTCGTCACCACCTGGTTGCGATTGGACGGGTAGTGGACGGTACCGGTCTGCTGCCGTGGACGGTTCGCTATTGCCGAACATCGAAGCCGCCTGCTCCGGGCTGGCCTCGGTGGTCGCCGACCAGTCCCGTCAACGGCATGAGGTTCATGGTGGACATGTCGCACCGACCCGACAACGCGTCGCCCCGACCGGACCCGATGCCACGACGGCGGTCGGCTTCGGTGCCGTGAGGTTGACTCCGCGCCCGCGTACTGCCAACGAGGCTGCGCAGGCGAGTGACCGGCGAGATTCTCCCACTCGCCGCCTCCCGGTTGCGGGCCCGCCATGCTCCCGGCGGGCCCGCCACACCGGCAGCCGACGTCGCGCGCCCGACCGCCGGCCACACCAGCCCGAGCACGGTACGGCGCACGTGGGGGCACAGCGGCGATGACTCTTTACATCTCCCGCCATGCCACGGCAACGACTGCCAACAACTCCACCAGACCGGCCCGTTCTGAACCCGTGCTCACGGCCGAGCGACTCGACCTGCCTCGCATTGACCCGCCCCTGTTCAACCACGTCTGGCAGCGACTTTTCGAGCAGACCATGCGAAAGGAAGAGCAACGATGATGTCTCGGGCCCCTATCACCGGTGCCGCTGGATTCATCGGCTTGCACCTCGCGACCCGGCCGAGCGTACGGCTGCCACGCCGCACGCGCGGCGAGTCCCGTCCCGAGCTGTGCGGTGCTCGCCGGAACGGTATGTCGGCCTCGTGGTGGTCGGCGTGAGAGCCCGACAGGTCACCGCCCCGGCCGGCCCATGGTCCCCGGACGTTCTGCACACGCTCCTACGGGACACCTCACCGTCGGCGGATGAGCGATGGCAACGCTGGTGCGCTGACCTGCTCCTCGCGGATCGCCTCGGTCCGGCGGAGCTGTCCGAGTGGTGGAAGGTGATCACCGAGTTCGACGAGGTGTTGGGTGGCTACGCCGAGCAGCCGGTGGACGTGCCCGAAGGCTCCGTTGTCGTGGCAGGCAGCGGCAAGGAGCAGTTCAAGACCTTCAACGTCAGCACCGCCGCCGCGATCCTCGCCGCCGCCAGCGGCACGTCTGTCATCAAAGGGATCTCGCGATCGGTGTCAGCGGTTTCTGGAGCCGCCGACATCCTGGATGTGCTGGACATCCGTGCCGTCGACCGACCGGAAGCCATTCCCGAGATGCTGGCTCGATTGGGGATCGCCTTCGTCTCGTACCCCCTCTTCTGCCCGCGCTACGCGGCTCGTTACGACGGCGTCTTCGGCGCCTTGAATCCGGCGAGCTTCTTCATGCCGATCGCCACCATCTGCGTGCGCGCCAGGGGATACGTGTTGGGCCTGGCGCACCGAGACGTCACCCTCGCCGCAGCAACCCTCCGGAGGATCAGGCCGGATCTCACCACGGGCGCCGTCGCGTCCACGGAACTGTCCCCCGGCGAGATGATCGACGAGCACAGCGACGTCGGTACCAGAAGGCTGGCGCGTCTCGCCGACGGACTCATCACCTGCGGGATCCGCCAGGGACAAGAGCCGGCCCAATCCTGGCGCCAGGCGGTCGCCCACCGGCCCACTCACCGCGGTAACGCCACGCTCGTGGCCTCCGCGCTCAAGCCCGGAGACGACACGCCCGTCACCGCACTGGTCGAGCTCAACGCCGCCCTCGTCGTCGCAGCGAGCGGGACAGACATCGACGAGGCCGTCGACCTGGTTCGCCGCGCCCGCCGGTCCGGACACGCCATCCGCCTGCTGAGCACGCTCACCTGATCGAAGGAGCCGCCATGCCCGCCATGTCTATCGACGCCGAATCAGCAGCAATCCTGACCGAACGGCTTGGACCGACCGCTGTCCGGTTCACCCACACCGACGACGCACTGTGGGTCTTGCACCCCGACCGACGCCAGTCGTTGGCGATCGTGACGGGCTTCGGCCCGACCAATGCACCGACCGCCGGCACCTTGTCGGTCATGCTCGGCGCGGTCGAGCTGCAGCGACATCTCGGTGTGCCGATGACGGTCGTCATCTCCGACCTCGGGGCATGGAACTCCCGCAACGTCTCATGGTCGGCTCTGGTGCGGGTTCGCGACCAGATGCTCGCGTTCCTCGTCGAACTCGGCCTTGGTCCACACAAAGCCGAGCTACGGTCCCACCTTGAGCACGACAACCTCGTGCGTGCCGGCCGGATCGCCCGCTATCTGTCCCGGGCTGACTTCCAGGAGCACCGTGAGAGCCTCTTGGAGCTTTACGCCGAGCACGGCTTGCTCGGCAGCGAGACCGGCGTGGTGGTCGACTCGCTATACACCGTCGCTGACCTGCTCGGCCCCTTCGACAACGGCGCCAGCAACGTCCTCATGGTGTCGGGTATGGAGGAGGCGTACTTCACGGACCTGGCCCGCCTGGTGCTACAACGACAAGCGGACGCCGGTGAGCTGAGCCTCGGCTGGAGCGGCCGGATCGGCGGCCTGTACTTTGTTGCCCGGCATTCTTGATGAGGATGTAGCCGTCATCGGCGGTGCGGCTGTAGGGGTATGAAGATGCCCCGCCGGCGGGTTGTCGGCGGGGCGT
>NZ_JBHUVA010000130.1:0-9755 GCF_042670805.1 Micromonospora sp. NPDC057141
CCACCGTCACACGGCCGGATCTGCGCCGCCGATCCGACGGTCGTGCCGGCCGGCTGCACGCACCACGTGTCGTAGATGGACAGGGTGCCCGCGTTGGGGTCGGGCTGGCCGCCGGCCGGGGTGAACGCCCACTTCTGCGCCACCGTGTCGTTACAGGCGAACAACTGCACCGGCTGACCAGCCGCGGCGCGGCCGGCGAACAGGTCAAGGCACTTGTTGCCCAGGCCGACGTACGGGGTCCGGCCCTTGCTGCCCTGCCCGGTGATCCGCTCGACCTGGCCGTCGTACGTCCAGGTCAGGGTCTGCTCGTCGCCGTTCTGCACCGACGCGACCGACTTCGTCTCACCCGTCAGCTCGTACAACCGCTGGGCGGCGGCGGTGATCGCGGCGCCGGCCGGGGTGACGTAGTTCTTCGTGACCGTGGTGAGGGTGCGCGGCTGGCTGCCGTCGGCCCTGCCGTAGGCGTAGGTGGTGGTGGCGTCCTTGGCGGTGTCGCCGGTGAGGTCCTTCTCCACCAGCTCCGTGCGGTTGCCGAGCAGGTCGTACTCGTACTCCTGCCAGTAGCCGGAGCCGTCCGCGCCGACCGCCACGTTGAGCACACCACCCGTGCCCGCCGGGCCGGGCGCACACGACGCCTGGTCGGCGGCCGTCCACGCCCGCTTCAGCTGGCCGAGTGCGTCGTACTGGAAGCACTGCCGTTCCTGGATGCCGTCGGCCTGCTCGCGGATGGCCAGGACGTTGCCGGCGTTGTCGTACCAGTAGTGGCGGTTGGACACCAGGTTGCCGCCGACGACGCCGGTGTCGCCGGCCTTCTCGCGGTAGACCTGCTGGCTGGTCAGGGCGCCGCTGGCGTCGTCGTACGAGGCCATGGCCCAGACCCGGTGCGGTTGCGCGCCGAGCGTCGAGCGCAACACCTGACCGTACGGCGAGTAGACCGTCTCCGCGCCGTACCAGTCCTTGCCGGAGACCGACAGGGGCAGGCCGTCCTTGGTGTAGCGGACCAGCACCTTCTCGCTGGGCAGCGCCCCGACGCCGGGCAGCACGGTCGACTCGGGCATTCCCGTGTCGGTGTAGGTGTAGCCGTACGTGTAGGAGGTTTGCAGCCCCCAGGTGCTGGCGATGGTCGCGGGCAGCGTCAGCGTGGTGGACGTCGGCTGGTAGTCGTCGGTGTAGCCGCCGATGCTCTGGGTGTACGGCAGCCCGTCGGTGTAGCGGGTGGCGGTCGCCGGCAGGCCCTTTCCGCCGGCCACCGTGTCGTAGGTGTACTCGCCGAGCAGGGTGCCGCCGTTGCCGCCGAGCCGCTGCTGGACGGGGCGGGACAGCTCGTCGTAGCCGTTCCACACGGTCACGCCCCGGGCGTTGGTGCTGGTGACCTGCCGGTCCCGGTAGTCGTAGGTGAGGGTGGTGACGCCGGTGTCGGGGTCGGTGGCGCTGACCGGCCTACCCCGGTGGTCGTAGCTCCAGGTCCACTCCTTCGGGTTCTCGGAGTGGGTGGCCCGCGTCAGTTGACCCTGCGGGTCGTACTGGTAGCGCATGGAGACGAAGGCGCTGCGGTCGCCCTTGGTGTAGGTGTCGACCCGCGTCGTGCGGCCCAGGGCGTCGGTGAACAGCCGGTACGAGGCCGCGCCCGCCGGGTTGAGCACGGTGGAGTGGTCGGCGCCGTACTCGTAGCGGGTGGACCGCAGCGGCACCTCGACGCCGTTGTGGACGGGCATCTCCTCGACGACACGCCCGAGCCCGTCGTAGGTGTAGCGGGTGGCGTTGGGCACGGCGGTGTCCGCCGCCGGGGTGAACAGGGTGCCGCCGGGGTTGCCGTCGGCGTAGTAGGCGTTGCGGGTCTGCCCCACCTCGCCGGCCCGGTTGTAGAGGGTGTCGGTGATCAGTCGTCCGCCGCCGACGGCCTCCTGCTGGCTCTGCCGTTCCCGGCCCAGGCCGTCGTAGATGGTGACCGCGGTCTCCACCCGGTTCTCGTGGCTGCGGGCCTTCGTGGTGATGTACGGGGGCTTGCCGGACTCGATGGTGTACTCGGCCCGGAAGTCGGGGATCGCCCCGGCCGACGGGGTGCGGCCGGCGGCCCACGCCTCGACGAGGCGGCCGAGGGCGTCGAACTTCGACTCGCTGACCCGGTCGTTGAGGTCGGTGCTGCGCACCACGACCCCGCGACCGGGATCGAACTCCTGGATCTGCCGGTGGTTGAGTGAGTTCTTCTCCTCGACCTGGAAGGGCTGACCGGTGGCCGGGATGTAGGTGGTCGTGGAGGTCTTCAGGTCGGGGTCGGTGCGGGAGACGACCCGGCCGAGGGCGTCGAAGCCGACGGTGCCGTCGGACTGGAAGCCGGAGCCGTCGCCCTTGAGCGACCAGGTCTGGGTGACCAGGGCACGGGTGTTCGCCGCCAGCGCGGTGCCGTACGCCGCGCCGTCGTAGCCGATCCGGCTGGCGGAGCTCAGCGACGCCAGGTTCGTCCAGGTGGCGGCGGCGCAGGTGGTGGGGCTGGTCAGCAGCTGCTGGGTCAGGCCGACCAGGTTACGGTCGAGCCGGTGCAGGTAGGTGAGCTGGGTGCACGTCTCGTCGCCGGTCTTGCCGGTGTCGCCCAGCGACTCGATCTGCGTCGGCAGGCCGTGCGTGGCGTCGTAGCTGGTCTTCGTCTCGACCGTCCGCGCGGTGCGCGTGTCGTCACCGGTGCCGGAGGAGCGGCTGTGGGCGACCACCCGGGATTCGGTGACCCGCCAGGCGCGCAGCGGGCTGAGCCCGTCGTCCCGGTTGCGCCGGCCGAGTTCCTCGGCCTCCGGGTAGGTGACGCTGCGGGTGAGCCAGTCGCCGGTCGCGGCATCGACGGTGGCGTACGTGAGCTCCTCGGCGATGCGGCCGGCGAACGGCTCGCGGTCATTGGCGATCTCCTGCCCGGCGGTGTCCTCGACGGAGACGTCGTCGCCCATGCCCCGGAAGTAGCGGGTGACGGACTTGGTCGCCACGCTGCCGTCACCGTGGTCCGCGTCGGTCTCGCCGGTGCGTACGGTTACCTGCGCGAAGCCGGCGAACTGCGAGTACGTCCGGACCGACTTCTTGGTGAACTCCTGCTCGGCGAGCTTCCACCCCGGGTCGGCGTAGGTGTAGCGGGTGAGGGTGCTGACCGCCGGGCCGTCGATGGCGGGCAGTTCCTCGACGCTGTCCACCACGTACTTGTGGAACCAGTCGATCTCCTCGGCGCTGGGGTCGGGGTGCCAGAAGGACGGGTAGCAGAGCCGGTTGTTGTTCTTCAGCGCGGTGGTGTCCGTCTTGCCGGGCAGGCCGGTGCCGGTGGCGCAGTCGCCCGTCGGCTGCTTGTAGCTGACGACGGTCTCGCCGCCGTACTCGTTGATGATGCGGGCGATGCGCAGCCGGGAGAACCCGGGGCGGTCGTCGTTGCGGACCCGGTTCGGCATGTCCTCGGGGTTGGCCTCGAAGCGCACCGGGTTCAGCGTGATCTTGTCGGTGCCGCCGCCGGGCCCGTACCCGGTGCGGGTGATCGATTCCAGCCACAGCGCAGTGTTCGGGCCGGTCCGGGTGGTGGGGAAGGCCTGTGCGAGCTGGTACTCGTCGACCACCTGGCGGGCGGTGGTGCCGCTCTGCCGCTGCGCCGAGGTGGTGATCTTGTCGAGCCGCTTGCGGGTGAAGAACGACGGGGAGGCGTTCCAGCACTTCTTGTCGTCGCCGCAGCGCAGGTCGGCCGGGGTGTCGTACCAGATTCGGTAGTTGGCCGGGTCGCTGCTGGTGAAGTTGGCCTCGGTGCAGGTGACGGTGCCCTCGGCGAAGCAGCGCTCCGCCACCGTGAAGGTGATCTGCGCGGCCGGGGCGGCGGAGAAGACGCTGTTGGCGCGCTGCCCGTAGTCGATCCGGGTGAGATAGCCGCCCCGGTCGTACGGGACGGGGGCCTTGAAGTTGAAGTTGCGGGCGTAGTGGTTGGTCTCCTTGGCCCACCACAGGCTCATCGCGTTGCCGTGGACGTCCTCGACGTAGTCCAACGACCAGCGCCAGGCCTGGGTGCAGACCGAGCCGGCCCAGTTGCCCGACTGGTAGCAGTCCTCGCCCGCGTGGTTGCCGTACACCGGGACGGTCAGCACCGAGTTGGTGACTGGGTCCCCTGTGGACCAACCTGGCAGGCGGTGCAGCCCGAAGTGGTGGCGGGTGCCGTCGCGGGTGGTGACCACCCAGTATTCGCCGTCGGCGTCACCGTTCGCCTTGCTGCTGTCCTTCACCAGCTCCACCCGGGAGCCGTCGCCGTTGGCGGTGAACCAGGTGTTCTCGTCCGCGTCCCAGACCAACTCGGTGGTCATGCCGCCGAGGGAGAGGGTCGCGTTCTCGGAGCCCCAGCAGAGGTCGCCGGTGCGGTGGGTGGCGTTGTTGGCGCCGGACTTCTTCGAGTCCTGGGTGCAGTTGGCGTAGCTGCGGGTGATCGACCCGGCGCTGTAGTCCCAGCCGTCGCCGATCCAGGAGGCCTGGTTGTTGGTGGCCGAGGTTCGGCCGTCGACCGACTGCGAGGAGTAGCCCAGGTTCACCCGGGGCATCAGGCCGCCGGCGGTCTCGGGCACCTGCACCTGGTAGCCGTAGGTGAACGCGCCGGACGAGGCGCCGGCCGCCCAGGACCCGGAGGAGAGCAGCGGGGTGGCGGTGAAGTCGCCGCCGGCCGAGGCCCCGGTGTCGAGCACGCCGACGACCCCGGCGCCGGCGGCACTCGTCGCGCTGCGCGAACCCGCCCCGGCGGGACCGGTCGGCCCGGCGAGCAGCGAGCCGATCGAGACGCTGCCGTTGACGATCCGGCGGGTGCCCTCGCCATCGGTCGCGATCGGTGCCTCGTCGGCCGGCACCAGCTCCGCCTCGCTGGAGACGGCCGCCCCGGCGTCCGGACCGGGCGCCTGGTAGGGGGTGAACGCCAGGGGCGGCGTGCCGCCGGTGTCGGGGGCGCAGTCCCCGCC
This sequence comes from Micromonospora sp. NPDC057141, assembly GCF_042670805.1. Lineage (NCBI taxonomy): Bacteria > Bacillati > Actinomycetota > Actinomycetes > Micromonosporales > Micromonosporaceae > Micromonospora > Micromonospora sp. NPDC057141. The sequence goes on from NZ_JBHUVA010000130.1 coordinate 4,953, forward strand.
GTCCGGGTCGTCGTAGACGCAACTCGGCAGGAGCACCAGGCCGAACCGGTCGGCGGCCTGCGGGCCGTAGAGGTCGGCGAAGGGCGTGTAGTCGACGCTGAGAGCGACCTCGGCGGCCGGGTCGGCGGTCACCGGCGGGGTGATCTTCATGATCAGGCCGGGGGCCCCGACGGCCTGGGACGCCTCGGGGCCGGAGAGGTCGACCTTCCAGGTGCCGGCCAGGTCGGCCGGGTCGCCACCATCGGGTACGCCGAGGGCGACCGGCAGGTCCTCGACCGGCAGCGGGGTGCCCGGGGTGGCCGAGGTCAGGTCCACCTCACCGCTGTCCTGCTGCCACGGCGTGACCGCCTGCGGCTCGTACGGGACCACCGGCACCTCGTCGGCGGTGGTCAGCTCCGTCTCGGCGTCCGCGTCGCGGTCGACGTGCTCGATGGTGGGAATGTCGGGCAGCTCGACCGGCATCCCGGTGCGGCTCATCCCGGCGCCCGGCACCGCCCACGCCTGCGCGGGCGCGAGCGCCACCAGCAGGGTGACCGGGAGCGCCAGCGCCAGGGCCCGGCGGGTGGGCGACCACCGCCGGCTGCCGGCGATCGGTCGGGCGGGTCGGCCGGGACGCCGTCGGGACAGCAATCCGGTACCAGGCATACGTCGGCTCCCACCCAGGCGCGAAGACGGAAGAGGTCGCGGTACGACCGCGAGGGCACGGCACGCGCCGGGCGTGGCACGCCTGAGCACTGTCGATCACCTATCACCCTTACTCAAGGTGACTGATCGTAATCAGAGCGACATGGTAGTGATCTTCGTCACCGCCCTTTTCTCCATCAGGGCTTCCAAAAGGCCCGAGTCCCCCTTGATCGATTGATCAGCACATAACCGATACGTTCGGCCGACGAAAGCCGCATAGGTCAGCTCTCGGTCGTAACTCTCGACAACGAGAGAGCCGAGGTCACGGATTCATAACGGTAAAAGTGTGACGAGCTGGCGACTGGCTGTGCGATCGTGTGCCCGCGCTTCTGCCCCGTGGCCCTCCGCCGGACGGGATCGCTCGTCGTTGCCGCCGCCCTGTCCGCCCGGCCCCCACGGGAGTAGACCGCCGTGACCGCGCCTCGCCTGCTCAGCCCCTTCCTGCGTACGCGCACCCGGCGGCTCTGCACCCTGGCCCTTCTGCTGGCCGCCCTTGTCGCGGCCGGGCTGCCGTACTGGCTGCGCGCCGACCACAGCCGAGGGTCTGCACCGGACCGGGCCGCCGAGGCCGGGCCGGCGGCCACCGTCGACCGGGACTACGCGGCCGCCATGGCCGAGGCCCGGCGCACCGGCCAGGAGGTGCCGGTCGACACCGCCACCACCGCCACCTCGCTCACCTGGGCGCGCCCGGACAGCAAACTACGCACCACCTTCCACGCCGTGCCCCAGCGCGCGAAAACCGCCTCGGGGCAGTGGGCCACCATCGACACCACCCTGACCCGGGCCGGCAACACCCCCACCGGGCTCGACGTCACGCCGGCCAATGCGCCGATGCCGGTGCGCTTCTCCGCTGGCAGCCCTCCGGCGGCGAAGCGCGGCCCGGACCCGAGCAGGCGCGGCACCACCACCCAGTTCCTGCGGCTCGCCCCGGCCACCCAGCCCGAGAGCCCCACCGATTCGGCCCTCGCCGAGGTGCAGATCGACGGCCACACCATCACGTACCTGTGGCCCGGGCCCCTGCCGGAACCGGTGCTGGACGGGCCCCGCGCGCTCTACCCCGAGGTGCGGCCCGGCGTCGACCTGCTCGTCGTCGCCCGCGAGGAAGGCGGGTTCGGGCAACTGCTGGTCGTCAAGAACCGGGACGCCGCCACCCTCGATGCCGTCGACACCCTCACCTACGGGCTGCGGTCCGCGACGGCGGTCTTCCACCACCAGCAGTCCACCAACGGGGTACAGATCCTCGACCCGGTCAGTGGCACGGAGATCGGCGCCATCCCCGGCCCGTTCGCCTGGGACTCCGCCGGCCGGGAACCCGCCTCCCCCGAGACGCCGCTGCGCACGGCCGTGGCCACCAGCGCCGACGTGCTGCAACTCTCCGGACTGATCGGTGCCGAACCGGGCGCCCGTCGGGCCCCGATGCCCACCCGGCTCGACGGCGGGGACACCGGCGAGGCCCGGCTGCACCTGGACGCCGCCGCCACCGGCCTGCTCACCGACCCCGACGCGCTCTTCCCGCTGTTCCTGGACCCGACCCTCACCACCGGCCTACAGTCCTGGGCCACCGTCTACAAGCAGAGCCCGAACACCAACACCTACCACAGCACCAATTTCAACAGCGGCACCTCCGACGCCCGGGTCGGCTACGACGAGGACACCCCGCTGACCACGCGTTCCTTCTGGCGGATGGGCCTCAACAGCGCGTTCGAGGGAACGGTGGTCAGCGAGGCCAGCTTCCGGGTGCTGAACAACCACTCCTGGTCCTGCACGGCTCGGGAGATGCAGCTCTGGCTCACCGGCGCCATCTCCTCCAGCAGCACCTGGCAGAAGCAGCCCACGTGGAAGTCCCTGCAACAGAAGCGGTCATTCGCCCACGGCTACGGCAGCAACTGCGACGACGAGTACGTGCGGTTCGACGTGCTGGGCGCGGCCCAGGAGGCGGCCACCAAGGGCTGGGGAAGCATCACCCTCGGCATGCGCGCCACCAGCGAGTCCGACACGCTGACCTGGCGCAAGTTCAAGGCCAACACGGCGGAGTTAGAGGTCGTCCACAATCACCCGCCGGGCGAGCCGACGGACGGCCGGACCTCGCCCGGCGGCAGCTGCGTGCCCGGCCCCGGCACCGGCGCCACCATCGCCCGGACCACCATCTCCCTGTCGGCGAAGGCTATCGACCCGGACGGCAACCTCAAGGGGCTGCGCTTCCGCTTCTGGCAAACCGGCACGACGGTGCCTGCAGGCACCCTCGTCACCCACTCCAGTGACGGCAAGGCAAGCTGGACGGTCCCGGTCAGCAGCCTGGAGGACGGGGTCACCTACTCCTGGGACGTCCGCGCCGAGGACCACTCGAACGCTTCCTCTTCGTACTATCCGCCCGGCACCGAACCGTGCCGCTTCACCATCGACGCCTCCGCCCCTCCGGCGCCCGACGTCGCCAGCAACGTGTGGCTGGAGGCGACCCCGGACGGTGCCACCTGGTCCACGGTCAAATTCGGGCAGACCGGGCCGGTCGAGTTCAGCGCGGCCGGCGCCGCCCAGTTCAGCTACTCCTTCGAGAGCATCAACCCCGTCGCGGTCCCAGCCACTGACGGCAGGGCCACCGTGGCCGGTCTGGCACCCCGGCACTCCGGCCCGAACACCCTGCACGTGTACGCCTTCGACGCGGTCGGCAACCGCAGCGTCCGCACCGACTACACCTTCTACGTGCCACCGAGCGAGACGGCCGACAAGCCCGGCGACGTCACCGGCGACGACCTTCCCGACCTGCTCCTCGTCGACGCCACCGGTAACCTGCGCACCTACGCGGGCGACGAGGGCGGCGAACTGTACTCGTGGCTCGCCGCCTCCTACACCACCGACAACGAGCTGAACCCGCCCGGACACTGGTGGGACGCGGACGCCGCCAAGGCGGCCCTGATCGCCAAGTACGACGACACCTACCCCGGCGACGGCATCACCGACCTGTTCGCCCGCACCCCCGACGGCAGGTTCTGGCTCTACCCCGGCGACGGGTACGGCAGCTTCGACGTCAACCGTCGGCTGCGGGTGCTGCTGCCGTCCGGTGCGCCGGACCCGAGCACCTGGACCCAGATCAAGGCCATCGGTGATGTCACCGGCGACCAACGGCCGGACCTGGTGGTACGGGCCGGCACCGCGTTCTGGATGCTCGGCGGCTACACCGGGGCGAGCTTCCAGGAGGCGATCCTGATGGAGGGAACCGCCTGGGCCCGCCGGGACATCGTCAACCTGGCGGACATCGACGTCGACGGCACCCCCGACCTGCTCTGGCGCAACCTGGACAACGGCAACATGTACGTCCGCCACGGCCTGCCCGGCCCGGCCGCCGGCAGCGTCGATCTGCACTCGCTCAAGCAGGCCGCCAACTCGCGCGACGGCGACGTCTCCTATGGCACCGGTTGGTCGGAGGCGGCGATAAGCGCGGTGGTCGCGATCCCGGACGTCAGCGGCGACCAGGTGCCCGACCTCTGGGTCCGGTACGGCTCCGACGGCCAGATCCGGGTCTACCACCCCTCCACGACGAGCGCCGGCGCACCGGTGAAGGTCGTGCTGGGCTCGGACTGGAGCACGATGAAATCCTTCGGCTGATCCACCTCACGATGACCAGCAGACTCCGCAAACAGGATCAGCCAATGCTGTGGAGACAGCCCATACGGAGCTGAGTCACTTAGGACATCACCCGCCCCACCCGTCCCCGTCCCGCCCCGTCCCGCCCCGGCGCGGTGATCAAGAAGTTTGCGTCATCGTCGAGATCATCCCTGACGCATTCCTCTTGATCACCGAGGATGCTGGGGCGGCGGGGTGATGTCGTTCGGACAACCGGCAGCGCAGTCGTCCAGAGCAATCGCCCAGATTGCCGCCAGGAGTCAGCGGCGGAAGGGGCCGGTTGATGCCGTCGGAGCCGATGATGGCCCCGCTGGGACGAGAAGTAGAGGCGGCTGCCGGCTGACCACGCCGGTCGGGGTGATCAAGTTGATCTCCATGTTGTCGCCGTACGGGCAGGTGTTGCGCCGTCCTGGCCATTCGGGAGCAGGCCGGTGGCATCCAGGAACGGCAGTGCTTCCAGTACGACGCGCTCGGCCAGCTGAAGCGGGCGTGGACGGC
>NZ_JBHUVA010000131.1:0-9629 GCF_042670805.1 Micromonospora sp. NPDC057141
TCTCTTCGTACCGGACCTGATCTGGCGCGTCCAACGCCTACCCGGCATTCCGGACAGCTACTGACTGCTACCGCCCGCTTGCGCGGAATGGCTCATTGCCTTTCTGGTCGGAACGGGCGTGCCGACCAACTTCGCTTTGGCTCTGGGGTGATGGCCTGGGTCGGCCAGATGTGGTCGGGGTATTCGCTCGCGCACTCGTCGCGGTGGTCTGTGATCGGCGATCGTCCTGACGGTCGTTCTTGATGAACACGCCCTGGGGATCGCTGCGTTACCTGACCCGCCGTGTGCACCGTACGCGTTGGCCGCCGGGGTTGTGACCGAGAGGCCGACCGGTGCGGGTCCGTAAAAGATGCCTGGAATCCAGGAAGGAGACCTGGGTCAGGAGGGGGATCCACCTTGTGTTGGACGACGTGATCCAGGGCATGCCGAACAGTTCGATCCCGAGTCCGGCCAGCGCGGATCAATCCTGGTTCTGTGGGCCACCGACCGATCATCAGCGTGCCGACGTCGTGGGCGGTGGCGATGACCGCCCGGTCGTTCGAGTGCGGTCAGTTGCCGCCGCCATCCGGGACGGCAACACCGTCCGCGACACCGGTGACGACTCCGCGGCGACCACGTCGGTGTTCGGAACGGCCGAGGCGAGCGCTTCGGTTCCGAGACCGGTGCCGGCACCCACGTCCAGCAGGGTCGCGTCACCAACCGCGCTGTGCGGCGCCTCGGTCACCGGGCGTGCGCGGGGCCTGCCGGGCCGGCTCGCTGAGCAGGTGTAGGTGCTCCCGGAGATCGCGCACCCTGCTCCATAACCAACCTTCTTCACTTTTTACTCGGCGGTGAGGGCTGCGTCCACCGCGCCTGCTCCACGGGGTCGCCCCGTACTACTGGGCGGCGCCGAGTCAGTGCTCGTCGTAGTGGCCGCCGTGTGCCGCGTGTCGGTGGCCGTGGTGGATGTAATCGAGGTGGTCGCCGTGCAGCACCGGAGAGTGGCCGCAGCCGTCCCCGTGGGCATGGTCGTGTTCTTCCGCGACGACGTGCTCGCTGGAAGTGCACTCGTCATAGTGATCATCGTGCGCCTGGTGCACGTGCCCGTCGTGGAGGTAGTCGGTGTGTCCGTTGTGCGAGACCGACGCATGGCCACAGCCGTCACCGTGGCGGTGCTCGTGCTGCTCGGCAGGGTGGTGGCCCTCGGTGCTGCACTCGTCGTAGTGCCCGTCGTGCGCGTGGTGCAGGTGCCCCTCGTGCACGTAATCCACATGCCCGAGATGTTGCACGCTCGTATGCCCGCACTCCGGCCCGTGAGCGTGGCGGTGCTCGTTGGTGTGGATGGGGTGGGTGATGCCCGTACTCATCTTGACCTCCTGAAAGTGTGGCTCGCTACCCAACGTTACATGCGTAAAGGCGCATCTGTTTGGTGATCGGCAATGCGATCGCGTCGTTCTCGAGGGTGGCGACGGCCTGCGGCGGAGGCGGAACCCAGGGGGAAAGGGAAACGAAAACCAGTTCGGTTAAGATGGGCTCCGTTCCCTTGCTGAAGGAGATTCCCGTGGCCGTACCGAAGCGGAAGATGTCCCGGTCGAACACCCGGCACCGGCGGGCGCAGTGGAAGGCCAGCGCGCCACAGCTGATGCCCTGTTCGTGTCCGCGTAGAGAGATGGTGGTGCCGCACCGGGCCTGCGCGCACTGCGGCCTCTACCGGGGACGTCAGGTGGTGGATCAGCCGTGACCGCCCGGTTGCCGGTGACGGTGCTGTCGGGATTCCTCGGCGCGGGAAAGACGAGCCTGCTCAACCACGTGCTGGCCAACCGGGACGGGCTGCGGGTGGCGGTGATCGTCAACGACATGAGCGAAGTCAACATCGATGCCACCCTGGTGCGCGACGGGGGAGCGTTGTCGCGGACGGAGGAGCGGTTGGTCGAGCTGACCAACGGCTGCATCTGCTGCACGCTGCGCGACGACCTGCTCGACGAGGTGGCCCGATTGGCGCGACTGGGCCGTTTCGACTACCTGCTGATCGAGTCCAGTGGCATCTCCGAGCCGATGCCGGTCGCCGCGACCTTCGCCTTCGGCGTGGAGGACGGTCAGATCCTCGACGACCTGGCCCGCCTGGACACGACGGTCACCGTGGTCGACGCGGCGAGTCTGCGGGGCATGATCGAGGCGGGGGAAACCTTGGAGGCGCGAGGGCTGGCCGCGTTCGAAGGCGACGACCGTGGCATCGCGGATCTGCTGGTCGACCAGATCGAGTTCGCCGACGTGCTGGTGGTCAACAAGACCGACCTGGTCGGCCCGGAGGACCTGACGGTGGTCGAGGGGCTGCTGACCCGGCTGAATCCCGCCGCCCGGCAGGTCCGTGCCGTGCACGGTCGGGTCCCGCCGGCGGAGGTGCTCGACACCGGCCGGTTCGACCTGGAGCGGGCGGAGACCGCGCCCGGCTGGGTCGCCGAGCTCAACGGCGGGCACGTGCCGGAGACGGAGGAGTACGGCATCTCCAGCATCGTGTTCCGCGACCACCGGCCGCTACATCCCCAGCGGTTGTGGGACCTGTTCGCCGCTGGCCTGGACGGCTACGGTGTGGTGCGCTCGAAGGGCTTCCTCTGGCTGGCCAGCCGCCCGGACGTGCAGGCCCTCTGGTCGCAGGCCGGCCCGTCCGGGCGGTGTGACCCGGTCGGCGTGCCGGTGGTGGTGTCTGGGGAGTGGCCGGAGGATCCCGACGAACGGGTCGAGTTGGAATCCCGCTGGCACCCGGTCTTCGGCGACCGGCAGCAGGAACTCGTCCTCATCGGCGTCGACCTGGACGGCGACGGCCTGCGGGCGGCTCTGACCGCCTGCCTGCTCACCGACCCGGAGATCGCTGCCGGCGAGGACGCCTGGCGGGCGTTGCCGGACCCATTCCCAGAGTGGGATCTTGGCGACCTGCACGACCACGACCACGCCGAACCGGTCTCGGCCTGACCATGGCGACCGCCCTGGCACTCGAGGACGTCGCCCGGTGGCGGCGCGACTGGGAGTTCATGATGTGCCACTATCGGCCTGATCGTGACGATCTCCTCACCGTCGGTCTGCAACTCCTTGGGCGCCCAACGGAGCGAGTGCTCGATGTCGGGGGTGGCCCGGGCACCACCGCCGAGGCGGTGCTGCGGCGGTGGCCCCACGCGGACGTCACGGTCCTGGACGTCGATCCGGCCCTGCTGGCCCTGGCCGGGACGGCCCTGCCGCAGGTGCGTACCGTCCGGGCGGACATCGGCTCGCCCCGATGGCTTCCACTGGCCGGCGGCCCATACGACCTGGTGCTCGCCCTGATGATCCTGCACTATCTGCCCGAGGAGCGGGTGCGGGACTGGTACGCCGAAGCCCGGCACCTGCTTAGCCCGGACGGCACGCTCCTCGTGGTCGACGTCATGCCCGACGCCTCAGTACCCGCCCGGCGGCGACAGCACAGCGGGCCTGACCTGTGGACCGCGTGGTGGACCGCGCTGGCCGAGGAACCCTCGACGAGGTCGCTACTGGACGAGCGGACGGCTGCGCTCAGCGGCCTCAGCTCTGCGGAGTTCGTCGCACCGGCCCACTGGCACTGTGAGGCGGCCCGTCGAGCCGGATTCACCAGCTCGACGGTGTTCCACCAAAGCGCCGGCCATGCCCTGGTGGTGTGCCGCCGATGAGCATCCCACCGCCAGGTGGCGTTGGTGTCACCGTCGCCTACTGCGACGGTCACCGCTACCGCGCGCTACGCCACCGCGGCTTCCCGGAATCGCCCTACCGGGTTCCGCGGGACCTAACCGACATCCTCTCCCAGGTGGTCCGGAGCAGTCACGGCGGTGTTCTCGTCCGGGCCGAGTGCCTCGGCATCTGCCACCGGGCCCCCGCTCTGCTCCTGCTCACCGACGCCGAGCCGGCGGGCCGGCGCGGACTGCTGATCGGCCCGGTCGAGGAACCCCAGCATGTGGACGCAGTCATCGACCTGATCCGGAAGGCCGACAGACCCACACCCTGACGGACTCCAACGATGAGCGCTCCCGGCCAGGAATATCATCATCCGCCTCGGCGCGGCCGTCACGCCGCCGCGTGGCAAGTGAGTGCCGACGGCGGCGAGGTGTTCCTCTTCGGGCTGTTCGGCACCGAACTGATCCACCGCGCCAGAGCGCGGACCCAGCCTTCGCCGCCGCCACCGATGCCGCCCGTGCGCTCGAAGCCGCCCTCTGTGCGGTGGCGATCTGACACTGACCAACCTTGTCCGGGTCGCCGTCGCGGTGCCGCAACCGCCGCCGACCCGCCGAACTACTTGTTCGCGCAGGCCCCGCAGGTTCCTTTGAGGTCGAGTCGGTCGGGGTGCGGGGTGAAGCCGGCGTGCTGGTACAGCTCGTTGAGCCAGCTCCTCACGATGTCGGGCGGGCATTCGGTCACCGCGTCGCAGCTTGTGCAGATCAGGTGCTGGTGTGGTGCCGCACCGCAGTGGCGGTAGGCCCGCTGGCCCCTCAGGTCGAAGGTGTGCAGCAATCCGGCCTCGGCGAGGGTGTGCAGCGCTCGGTAGACGGTGGTCAGTCCGATGTGCCGCACGGAGCGGTTGAGTTCGGCGTGTACCTCCTGGGCCGCGAGCGGCCTGGTGCGTCCGATCAGCAGCGCCAGGACGGCGCGGCGCTGCGCGGTGGGCGTCAGGCCCGCGACCCGTAGCTGTGCGTCCAGGTCGATGGGGACGGTCATGATGGCTCAGGGACAAACGCCGAGATGCGCACTGCGCGCGGAGAGCCGGAACAGAACGTAGCGCTGACCCAACCACGCTCCGTCGGTCGGGTCGCGGAGCCGGTCCCAGACGTCGAGATCGGCGGCGGTGAGCAGATTGGCGGGCCGCAGCCAGGCGATCCGTCGAGCGAGAGTGTCCATCGCCGCCTGCTGGTCACCGGCGTGGTGTACGGCAGCGGATGCACAGCCCAGGTCAGCCGGAGCGCCGAGCATCTTCCGCAGGGTTGCCGTGTCGGCGGGCACATCGACGCGCAGTGGCTCGACGGGGACCCGCGGGTCAGACCATTCGGCCCGGATTCCCGCGGTGCCGCAACCGATGTCGCCCGCGAGCCGGTCGGCGGGGCCGACCAGCTCGCGGACGATCGTCAGGCGCCCGGCCCGGTCCTGCCGGGCGGCGTCGACCAACTGCGGCGCCAGTTCGGCCCACTCGACCGGCGCGTCGGTGCTCATCTTTCCTGGGGTCCGCGGCGGGCGTACTTCTGGCGGAACTTCTCGACCCGGCCGGCGGTGTCGAGCAGGCGTTGCTTGCCGGTCCAGAACGGGTGGCTGGCCGAGGAGATCTGGACGTCGATGACGGGATAGGTGTTGCCGTCGTGCCACTCGATCGTCTGGTCGCTGGTGGCGGTGGAGCGGGTGAGGAAGGCGAAGTCGGCGCCCTTGTCGCGGTAGACGACGGGTCGGTACTCGGGGTGGATGCCGGGTTTCATGCGGGTTGTGCTCCTTCGGTGTCGGTGTCGGTCGGTTCCTCCGTGCCGAGGGGGAAGCAGCCGGCGAACGGGTCGTGGTAGGTGCGCCAGGTGTCCTCGCCGTCGGCGAGTTCGGCGTCGGTGAGCAGGCAGTCGGCGAGGGTGCGGTGCAGGTCGACGGGGTCGGTGTCGAGGCCGATGAAGACGAGGTGTTGGTGTCGGTCGCCGTAGTAGGGGTCCCAGTCCAGGGCGGCGGCGATGCGGCGCTGGTCGTCGACGTGTTCCCAGCGGTCCTCGGGGAGGCTGACCAGCCAGTGCCCGAGGGATCCCATGGCCAGGCCGCCGCCGGCGAACTCCCAGGCGACCACGGTGTCGGGTTGGCTGGCCAGCCAGAGGTGCCCGCGGGAGCGGATGATCTCGGTGTTGACGTCTTCGAGGACGTCGTGCAGGCGCTGGGGGTGGAACGGTCGGCGGGCGCGGAAGACGGCGGAGACCACTCCGCAGTCGGGTTCCGGTTCGTGTGCGCCGAGGGCGTAGCCCTGCAGGCCGCGGGCGAGTATCCCCGGGGTTCCCGGACGGTGCCGACGGGTGTGGCGCAGCTGGCGGGTCAGCGTGCTGGCGTCGACGCGGTCACCATCGATCCTGATGTGGGCCGCCCACGGGGCCATCCGCCGCAGCAGGACCGACAATCTGCTCGTGTCGAACGCGCCCTCCGGGGACTGTCCCCAAAGGACCAGGGTGTCGGCGTACTCGATCTGCCGGACCACGACGTCGGCGAGCGCGCGGTGGTCGTCCTCGGCGGCCTGGATGCCGAGCGTGGTGAGGTCGTCGGTGCTGGCCAGGCCGTCGAGCAGGTGTTCGGCGTCGAGGACGGTGACGTAGGAGTCGACGCGGACGAGGTCGGTGATCGGCGTGCCGTCGACGAGGCAGTGGGCGCAGGCGGCGGCGACGGCCTCGGGCTCCACCACCTCGGGCAGCATCAGCACCAGGTCCCGGCCGGGATGGCTGCGGGTGAGCCGCACAAGGGTGGGCAGCACGTCTTCCCGCAGCGTGCAGGAGACGCAGCCGTGCCGCAGCACGATCTGTTCGTCCTCGACGATGCCGGCGTCGGAGCGGACCACCCGGCGGACGACGCCATCGCGAATGTCGGTGAGGTCGTGTCGCACCAGCAGCAGCGACTCGTCGGCGGCGAGCAGGGCGCGGGCGATGGCGTAGGTCGCCGCCGGCCAGAAGCCGGACAGCACGGTCAGCGATGGGCGGGTACTGGCGTCGACTGTCAGGGCATGGGTCGGAGCCTGTGGTGATGACGACATCGCGCTCCCCTCGACTTAACTGAAAACGGTTGTCATTGTAAGCACATGCAAGCTGCCGAAGTGAACGACGGCCCGGGAGTGCGACTGGCGCGGCCGCGACGGGCCGGCGAGGCGCTCACCCTCACGCTTCGTCTCACCCTCGAACCAGGCGGCCACGGCGAGGATCTCGACGGGTTCGGCGCCCTGTTGGCGCTCTTGGATGGCGACGTGGCGTCGGCCCGGCCCTCGGTCGACGAGGTGGGTTCCGGCCTGCGGATCCATCCCGGGTCGCGGACGGTGTACCGGGGTCCGGCGGAGATCGCCCTGACGCGGCTGGAGTACGACCTGCTGCTGTGTCTGGCTCGGCACCCGGACCGGGTCTTCACCCGACCGCAGTTGCTGGACATGGTCTGGGGGCAGCTCTTCACGAGTACCCGCAGCGTCGATGTCCACGTCCGCCGGCTTCGCGCCAAGGTTGGCGCAGGCGTGCCGCTGGTGACGACGGTGCGTGGCGTCGGCTACCGCCTCGGTGTCGGTTGTTCCGTCGAGATCCTTCCAGGTCCCGGACGAGTTTGGCCGAACGGGTGATATAAAACTGAAAACCGTTGTCGTTATCGTGGCGCCTGAGCAAGGAGCGACCGCTGTGTCCAGACGTTGTGACGTCACCGGAGCGAAGCCGAGCTTCGGCAACGCCGTTTCCCACTCCCACCGGCGCACCCGCCGCCGGTGGAACCCCAACCTGCAGAACCACCGCTACTGGCTCCCGTCGGAGCGGCGCTGGGTCAGCCTCACCCTGACGGCCAGGGCCCTGAAGACCGTGGACCGCAAGGGCATCGAGAAGGTCGTCGCCGAGCTGCGTAACCGGGGGGTGAAGCTCTGATGGCCCGCCAGAGCGACGTCCGTCCGATCGTGCGGCTGCGCAGCACCGCCGGCACCGGCTACACGTACGTGACCCGCAAGAACCGCCGCAACGACCCGGACCGCCTGGTCCTGCGCAAGTACGACCCCGTCGTGCGCCGGCACGTCGAGTTCCGCGAGGCGCGCTGATGGCCAGGAAGAGCCTGGTCAACCGGCAGGCACGCCGTGCGGAATCGGTGGCCCGGCAGGCCGGTACGCGAGCTGAGCTGAAGCGGTTGGTCAGCCATCCGGACACCGACCCGGACGTACGCGCCAGGGCGGTCCGCCAGCTCAGCCGGCTGCCGAGGGATTCCAGTCCGGTGCGGCTGCGGTCGCGGGACCAGATCGACGGCCGCCCCCGCGGAGTGCTGACCCGGTTCGGGCTCTCCCGGGTGCGGTTCCGCGAGCTTGCCCTGCGCGGCGAGCTGCCCGGGGTGCGCAAGGCGTCGTGGTGATGTCACCACAGGTATCACCGCGCGCGGGTGCGCGTGGTGTGAAAGGGGAGGTATGAATGCGACGGTGAGGGCTCGCGGTTTCGCGGCCCTGGTCGCCGGGGCGGTGGTGGTCGCCGGCACGGTGCTGGCGCCGACCGCTGCGTCGGCGGCCGAGAAGGTGGTGTTGTCCAAGGGGCACACCGACGCGGTCGACGTGCACTACGAGGGCGGTGCGCTGTCGTTGAAGGTCCATGACGACACGGTCAGCCCTTCGGTGACGCGGGACCCGGCGGACGTGACGTTCCAGGTTCTGCCGGAGGCGGCCATGGCCGTTCCGGACGATCCACGGTTCGCCTTCCTCGGGCCGGCGGGAAGCCAGGTCTGGTTGCTGCCGTTGACCCAGGATCCGGATCTGCTCTGGCCCGGCTGGAACACCACCACGCTCGACGCGGGGGTGTTCGAGGGCAACAAACTGCGGCTGAGCCTGGTCGACGTGCAGGGGCCTGGCAACGTCACGCTGTTCACGCAGGACTCGTTCGGCGGCCCGATCATCAAGTTCCGCTCCGACGACGGCCTGCCCGACGCCATCGACGTGCCGGTGAACACCCACGCGCACTCGAACTGGGCGTTCGGCGCGCTGGGCAGCTACACCCTGAAGTTCCAGGCCGACGCGACGCTGGCCAACGGCACGACGGTCAGCACCGGGCCGGTCGACTACTCGTTCGTCGTCGGCGAGCTGTCCGGCGGGGGGCCGGAGGTCAGCCTGTCGGTCAGCGGTATGGCCGACGAGTACGCGCCCAACGACACCGTGACGCTCACCGCGGTGCAGACGCCGCAGACCGAGCTGGACCACTACCACTGGTTCAGCAAGTGCCCGGGCGCGACGGACTGGACGATCATTCCGGGTGAGGCGGGGGCCAGCTACTCCTTCACCGCGACCCGGGAGCTGAACGCCTGCGAGTACGTGGCCAAGCTCTACGACGACGACCACGCGGTCGCCGCGACCAGCGATCCGGTGACGTTGTGGGTGGCGTTCCCGCCGGAGGAGCCGGGCATCTCGCAGACAATCACCGCGTCGATCGACGAGACGCAGGGCTCCCTGGTGATCAGCGTCAACCCGGACGACCGTGCCGTGGTGCTGCCGCCCGCGCAGCTCGGCGCTGCCGGTGACCGGTGGGAGAGCAACGGTGAACTCCGCCCGGTCACGGTGACCGACACCCGCGCGAGTCAACCTGGGTGGAGCGCCTCCGGGCAGATCCCGGCGGACTTCGCCGGCCCGGACGGTGCGACGTTCAGCTCCGGCTACCTCGGCTGGAGCCCGCGGGTGATCAGCCAGGGCTCCGGGCAGGGTGTGGTCGCCGGCCCGCAGGTGGCACCGTACGTCGTAGGAGCTGGCGGTGGCCTCGGCAACAGCGCGGTGCTGGGCTCGGCGCCGGGTGGTGCCGGCAGGGGCACCGCACAGCTCGGCGCGGGGCTGCGACTGAGCCTGCCCACCGAGACGGCAGCGGGGACCTACACCGCGATCCTCACTCTCACCGCGATCTGATCGCCCGATCCCGTCCGGTGGCACCGCGCTGAGCGGTGCC
>NZ_JBHUVA010000132.1:0-9527 GCF_042670805.1 Micromonospora sp. NPDC057141
GCCACGCACCCCGCGTGGTCGCCCGGCCGTCGCCGTTGCCGGGCGCACGGGCGGGGCAGCTCCACAGGGGCGGTGGGCACCGGCTGGGACGGTGGCCCCGGCGTGGCCCGACCCGGCCCGCGGCCCACACGTCTACCGGCCCGCACACGCCTACCGCGCCCCCTGTGGAGCTGCCCGCACAGACGGGGCACCGGACACGCGGACGAAGCGCCGGACACGACGAGGCGCAACCGGCCGGGGAGCACCGGTTGCGCCAGGGTCGCAGGCAGGGGGCGGGTCAGGCCTCGTGGACGTGCATCGGCAGGCCGCCGCGGACCCGCAGGGTCAGCATCGGCTCCGGCACCACCTGGTAGCCGGGTTGCAGCGACAGCCGCAGCTGCCGGGTCACGCAGGCGAGGACGAACACCGCCTCCATCAGCCCGAGGTTGTTGCCGACGCAGAAACGCGGGCCGGCGCCGAACGGGATGTAGGCGTACCGCGGCCGGTCGGTGCGCCGGTCCGGGTCGAAGCGGTCCGGGTCGAAGCGGTCCGGGTCGGGCCAGAACTCCGGGTGCCGGTGCAGGGTGTACGGGCAGAGCACGACGTCCGCGCCGGCGGGCACGTGCCAGCCGCCAACGACGTCCTCGCCCTGGGCGATGCGGGGCAGCAGCCACACCGGCGGGTACAGCCGCATCACCTCGTCGACCACCATCGCGGTGTACCGCAGCCGGTGCAGGTCCTCGTACACCGGGTTGCGGTCGCCGAGCACCTCGACGGCCTCGGCGTGCATCCGCTCCCACACCTCGTGGTGCCGGTCGAGCAGGTAGAAGGTCCAGGTCAGGGTGCTGGCGGTGGTCTCGTGCCCGGCCAGCAGCAGGGTGACGAGCTCGTCGCGCATCCGCTGCCGTGCCACCCGGGGGTCGGTCTCGCGGCTGGTCGACTCGATCAGCCGGGACACCACGTCGTCGCGGCCGGCGATGCCGCCGGGCTGGGCCCGCCGGTGCGCCACCAGCCGGTCGACGATCTCCTGGAGCTCGGCGCGGGCCCGGCGGAAGCGTCGCTGCCGGGGCAGCGGCACCCAGGGCGGCACGGCGCCCAGCGACATCATCTCGAAGATCGCCTGGTCCTGCACCGCCTCGAACGCCGCGCCGATCCCGCCGAACTCGCCGAGGTCGGCGTCGAGCAGCGTGCGGCCCAGCACGCCGAGGGTCAGCTCGGTCATCTCGTGGCGGATGTCGACGGGGCCGGCGCCGACCGCGCGTTGCAGCCGGGCGGCCATCCGCACCGACTCCTCGGCGACCGCGTCGGCCTGGCGGGCGATCCGGCGGGCCTGGAAGACCGGCTGGATCACCTTGCGCTGCTTGGTCCACAGCGCGCCCTCGCTGGTGAGCAGGCCGTCGCCGAGGGTACGGCGGGCGTGCACCAGTCCGATGCCCTTGTGGTAGTTGCTCGGGTTCTCGGCCAGCACGTGCTTGGCGTGGTCGGGGTGGTTGAAGAACCAGAGTGTCTTCGGCCCCAGCGGCAGCCGGACCGCGTCGCCGTGCCGGGCGGCGACCGCCCGCATGACGTCCAGCCGGTTGCGGGCCATCCGCCCGAGCAGCACCGGTGCGGTCCAGGGCGAGGGGCCCGGCGGGCGCAGCCGGCTGGGGTCGGCGATCGCGGTCACGGCTGCACCCGGGCGTCGGCCCGGAACCGCGCGGCCACGGCGCGCCGCCACACCTCGTACGCGGGCTGGCCGGAGGCGTCCGGGCCGGCGGGGATCAGCTCGTCGGTGACCCGTCCCGCGTCGGCGGCCGAGGCCCGGCAGAAGACCTGGGTGGCCAGCTCCGTGTGCGGCACCAGCAGCCCCGCCCGGATCCGGGCCTGGGCGGCGAACGCGCTGGCCTGGGCGACGAACGGGGCGTGCTCGCCCGATCGGGCCAGGAACAGCCGCAGCTCGTCGGCGGTGCACCCGCCGGCGTACGTCGCCGCGAGCCCGGCCCCGCTGTAGAGGTCCTCGTGCCGCGCCGCCGGGAACCGGTCGATCAGGTCGGCGGCGACGGTCGGGTCGCAGCCGGCGACGAACCAGGTGGCCCGGCCGATGCCCTGGTCGATGGCGCGGGCGGCATACGCGGTGGGGCCCTCGGGTGGCCACGGGAAGTCGGTCACGGCGCGCTGGCCGTGCACGTACTCGGCGGTGTGGAAGTAGGCCTGGTGGAAGCCGTAACCGTCGTGCACGAGCCAGCGCAGCAGCGGATCGGTGGCCGCCGCCAGGGCCCGCCGCCACAGGAACCTCGGCAGCCGCGCCAGGGCCCAGCCGATCCCGACGTACGCCATGTAGACGTGCCGGTCGCCAGTGCCGGCGAGGAACTCGGCGCTGCGCCGGGGGGTGCCCGGGGTGAGCGCGTCGACCAGCGCGAAGCCCATGGCCGCGCCCTCGTAGGCGAACCCCTGGAAGCGGGTCGGCAGCACGGCGAGGTCGGTGTCGACGTCGGTCACCCGGCGGGCGCCGGCGGCCGAGGAGAGCCCGGTCAGGAACGACGAGCCGACCGTCTCCAGGATGGTGCGGGCCTCCGGGCCCTTGTCGTGGAACCCTCGGGTGGAGACGAGGGTCTCCTTGACGTCGGGGGTGAGGACGCGGCGCCTGAGCGCCCTGATGGTGCCGGCCACCTGCTGCTCCCATTCATCCAAATTCGACGATCCAACTGCCCCATCCTCCCGGTCGCCCGACGCCCGCAGCCACTTCCCGATTGCCCTCTGACCTGGGGCGGAGCGGCCGGGACAACGGCACGTTGGGAGTAGTGCGCCGCCGCCGCGCGGGACACGATCGAGCCGCCCGCCACCTCGGCGGCGGCGTCGCGCCGCGCGGCCCCGCGCCGGTCGCGGGCGGAGAGGAGCTCGCGATGTTGGTGCTCGTGACGGGTGGTACGGGCTTCGTCGGCGCGCACACGGTGGCGGCGCTCCTTGCGGCCGGGCACCGGGTGCGGGTGCTGGCCCGCGATCGGTTCCGGGTCGCCCCGGCGTTGTCCCCGCTGTCGGTGCCGGACGACGCGGTGCAGGTCGTCGACGGCGACGTCGTCGACGAGACGGCGGTGGCCCGCGCGGTTCGTGGCGTTGACGCGCTGGTGCACGCCGCCTCGGTCTACTCGTTCGACAGCCGGTGGCACGGGGCCACCCGGCGGACCAACGCGCGGGGCACCGAGGTGGTGCTGGCAGCGGCCCGCCGGCTCGGGGTGGGGCGCTCGGTGCACGTGTCGACGTTCGGCGCGCTGGAGCCGTCGGCGGCCGGGACGGTGGGCCCGCAGTCGCCGCCGACGACGGCCCGGGAGACGTACCTGGCGAGCAAGGCCGCCGCGGAGCGGGTCGCCCGGGGCCACCAGGCGCACGGCGACCCGGTGGTGATCGCCTACCCGCCCGCGCTGCTCGGGCCGCACGACCCGAAGCTCGGCGACCAGAACGCCCGGCTGCGCAACGTGCTGCGCGGCCTGATGCCGATGTGGCCCACGGGCGGCTTCCCGGTCGGCGACGTCCGGGACACGGCCGCGCTACTCGCGGAGCTGGCCACCGCGCCGGCCGAGGACGGCGGGCGGCACCTCGGTCCGGGCCGCTACCTGAGCACCCGCGACTACGTGCGGGCCGTACGCGAGGCGACCGGCCGCCGGCTGCCCACGCTGTTCCTGCCGGCCCGGGCGATGCTGCCCTTCGCCTACGCCACGGACCTGGTGCAGCGGGTGTGGCCGTGGCACATCCCGGCCGAGTACGGGGCGTGCTACGTGTGCGCCGCCGACGCCCGCCCGCAGGACGTGGCCCGGTCGGCGGGACCGGCGCCCCGGCCGATCGGCGAGACGCTCGTCGACACCGTGCGCTGGCTGCACCGTACGGGGCGGCTCACCGCTGCCCAGGCCGGCCGGCCCGGCGCACCTGTCGTTCCCGCCGCGCCCGCGGCGGTTTCCGTCGAAGCCGCGGCGTCGCCGCGGAAGGAGGAACGACCGTGACCATCGTCGAACCGCACCCGTCCCGCCCGTCCGGGGCCCCGGCCGTCGCGGCCTACCGTCAGGTACGGGAGGCGACGGCGCAGCTGCTCGCCGAGGCACCGCCCGGCGCCGATGCCCTGCCCGTGGCGCACTGTCCGGAATGGACGGTACGGGAGCTCGTCGCGCACCTGGTGGAGATCTGTGCGCGGGTGCACGGCCGGGTCACCGGCTCCGTCACCGGCGCGACACCCGACGGCGGGCTGCCGGAGCTGCTCGCCGAGTGGGGGCGGCTGAGCGGGCCGGTGGAGGAGTTCCTCGCCGGCCCAGGCTCGATGGACGGGCACATCCTGGTGATGGACGCGTTCACCCACGAGCTGGACCTGCGTCAGGCGCTGGGCGTCGCGCCGCCGGTCGACCATCCGGCGCTGCCGGTGGCCTCCGGCGTCCTGCTGAAGGGGTTGTCCGCCTCACTCGACGGCCACGGCCTGCCGCCGCTGGCGGTGCGGACCGAGCACGGGCGGGTCGTGGCGGGGACGGGCGAGCCGGCGGTGAGCGTGGCGGGCCCCTGGCACGAGGTCTATCTGTCGCTGGCCGGCCGCCGCAGCGCGGCGCAGATCCGGTCGCTGCGGTGGAGCGCCGATCCGGGGCGCTGGCTGCCGGCGTTCACCTGGGGGCCGTTCCAGGTGCCGCCCTCGCCCGTCGCCGGCTCCGCACACTGAGCCTCCCGCACCCCTGCCGGCTGCCGGCCGGTGCCCCGTAGCACCGGCCCGCCGCCTTCTTCCGAGGGGGATTCGTCTGGGTGCGTCGCCGGGTCCCGTTCGGCGCGCGCCCTCATCCCCCGGTGGCGGCCGCGCCGCCCGGTCCGCGGCCCCGTCGCGCCGGGCCGGGGCCCGGGGTCCGGGGTCGCCACCGCCCGGGGGCGGCGGTCACGACGTGGTCCGGTGCAGCACCCGCGACGGCCGGGCGGTACGCCGGTCGTTGCGGGTCAAGCCGCGCCTGGTGCGGCTGGCGGGGTCGGTGCTGTCCAGTTCGGGCAGCGCGATCAGGATGGGCAGGTCGAACACACCGGTGTGGTGCAGCTCCAGGTCCACCGTGAGGTTGACGCCGGCGGCCACGGTGAGCGCGTTGTGCGCGCCGACGGCGATGGGGCGGCGCATGGACGGACGGGCCGCGATGTCACCGAGCGCGATCGCCGCGGCGCGCAGGTACCATTCGCCCTCCGGCACGTCGCGCAGCACGTACTCGCCGGAGGCCTCCAGGATGTCGCAGGAGGCCGGCAGCCCTTGCACAATGGGGCTGTCGAAGACGCCGACGTAGACCTTGACCGGCACGTCGACCGGGGGCAGGACGAGGCGTCCGGAGATGGTGGCCCGGCGGCGTGGGCCGGTCGTGCGGGTGCGGGACAGCTGCGGGATGCCGTTCTCGGCGAGCCAGCGGTAGCGGGCCGGCGAGATGCCCACGCTGCGGGTGAACCGGCTGATGAAGGTTCCCAGGCTGTTGTAGCCGACGGCGTAGGCGATGTCGGTGACGCTCATGTCGGTCTCGAGCAGTAGGTTCTTGGCCTTGTAGAGCCGGATCGCGGTCAGGAAACGCCCCGGCGAGGTGCCCGTCTTGGACCGGAACAGCCGAGAGAAGTAAAAGCGGCTGAGAAAGGCTGAATCGGCCATTGCATCGAGTGACAGGGGTTCGTGGTAACGATCCCACATGATCGAGATGGCTCTTTCGACGGCGTTGTGCACGGCCAATCACTCCATTCGGTGAACACGTTGGGGACACTCCGGCCGCTCCGGGCACGGTATGCCCGTTTACCGGGTTCGCCGGTCGTGGGGGTCGCTCCCACGACCGGCGACGTGGCCCTAACCAGGGTCGCCACGAACATCGGTGTCGCACCGTAGCGGAACAGGTGTTCGACCGCCCGGTTTGAATTGTGGAGAAATGCCAGTCCACCGGCCTGGTCGGGTGGCGCAAGTGCGGACCGAAAGGTATCGGGCCGCGCTTACTGTGCGTGTCCTAAGTGGTCCGGATGGAGTAGGACGATACCATGCATGGAGATCAATCAATACGGGACTTACGAATGTTCCCACGGGCGGCGAGGCGATTTAAACTGACAGACACAGCGATTATCCGAATTGGCCGGCGATGCGAGCCCTGTCCGAAGTTGATCAGCGCGGGGCCGTGAGCTGGCCGCCCAGCCACCGGGCCGCGGCCATCGCCGACCAGGCGGAGATCTCCACCAGCGTCCGGTCCTCCACGCCGACCAGCCGACAGCCCTGCACGACCGCCGGGTCCACCTGGTAGGACGCGAAGGCGACCAGCAGGGCCAGCCGGGCGACGGGCCGCTGGGTTTCGGGGAGCCCCTCGACCAACCCCTCCACCCAGGCCCGGCTGATCCCCCGCGGACCCCCGTGCCAGCCGACCAGGTTGACCAGCACCAGGTCGCGGACCGCCTCGGGCACCGAACGCCGGCCCGCCTCCTCGATCGCGGCGCAGGCCCGGCCGAACGCCTCCGCGATCGTCGGGCTGCCGGCCGCCCAGGACAGGTCCGCCGGCAGCGGCGCGGCCGGTAGCAGGTCCAGCGAGAGGCCCGGCCCGTGGGGGCGGCGCGACGCGCTCATCATGGCCCAGCCGAGCACCCGCAGCACCATGGGCAGCGCGACCTCCGGCACCCGGGGCGGCAACGGCACGTCGCGCAGGAACACGTTCACCACCCGGTTGAGGTAGTGCAGCAGCACCGCCACCCCGACCAGTTCCGGCGTCTGGGCGGCGGGGAACGGCGGCCGCTGCGGCGGCCGGTTGCCGCCGGCCGCCATCGCCCAGCCGACGATCCCCTCCAACTCCGCCGCGCCGGCCCCGAGCTCCGGCCCGGGTCGGGCGTGGCCGTCCACGCCGACACCGACGCCGGTGAGCAACCCCAGCGCGTTGTTGTGGATGGTCGCGCAGTACGGGCAGGTGTTGCCCAGCGAGATCGCGGTGGCCACCGCCTCCTTGGCCGCGCGCGAGGCGGCCCCGGGAACGATCAGCGTCTCCCGCAGCAGCACCCACGCGGCGGCCAACACCTCCGGCGCCGGGGCGTGCAGGGCCACCGGTGGAGCGAGCACACCGAAGTCCCTTTCCACCTGCCTGTACACCTCGGCCACCAGGCCGCTGGCCCGCCCGCGACGCACCGCGTCGACGTACCGGATCTGCGTCAACCCGAGCGCGCCCAGCACCGGTCGCAGAACACTTGCCGGCATCACGTACCTCATCCATCTCTGTGAATTGAAAACAGGTTATCGGCGAAAAGTGCCTTCAGCCAGTAGGCAGTACGGTCCAACCGCGCCGTCGGTTCAACCGCAGGACAGTTCCCGCAGTAGGCAACCTGGGAGAGCACCGGAGCTGCGACGACGTGCCATCATGGGCCAGCGGAATCGCTGCCCGACCGCCGTCGCCAGCGTTTCCGTGTCGCCCCGCAGCCCCGTCGGAGATTGCTGCGGCCAGCGCCGACAGCGGCCCTCCTTCGTCGTGGAACGCACCGTCGCTCGCCTGGCCTCAGATCGCCCGAGCAACGAGGAGATGGCTCATGGAAACGACGACCAAACAGCCGGGAATCAGAGTCCCGCTGATTGACGAGGATCAGGCGCAGGGCCGCACCGCCGAACTCTACGAAGAAATCAAGGCGGTCACCGGGTTGCCATTCGTACCCGACATGTTCCGGCTCACCTCCACCAATCCGCGGCTGCTCGCGGTGGTGCTCGCCGGCTACGGCGGCGTCTTCGGCGGGGACACGCTGCCCCGACAGCTCAAGGAGCTGATCTCGGCCTGGACGTCCAAGCTGAACGGCTGCCCGTACTGCGTCGGGACGCACAGCTGGTTCCTGAGCCAGTTCGGCGGCAGCGACGAGCTGCTGGAGGCGGTGTCGGATGCCGACAGCGTCGAGGACCTCCCCGTCGACGAGCGCACCATGCCGCTCATGCGGCTGGTGACGAAGGTGAGCACCGGCGCATACAAGATCACCGACGCGGACTGGGAACAGGCCGCCGCCGCCGGCTGGAGCGACGCCGAGATGCTGGAGGCGGTCTTCTGCGCCTGCCTGTTCGCGTTCATCAACCGGCTGGTCGACGCCACCGGGCTGGGCTCGTCGGTCGACCGCAGCCGCATCGCGCGCCTGGGCGACGAGTGACCTCCGGCCGGGAAGGGACGCCATCATGACCCAGTCACGCGCCATCCTGCTGACCGGCGCCTCGTCGGGCACCGGCATGTCCTCGGGCAGCGGCAAGGCCACCGCACTGCGGCTGCACCGGGCCGGCTGGCCGGTCTACGCCACCGGACGCAACGTGGAGGCCCTGGCCGACCTGGCCGACGAGGGCATCACGGTGCTCTATCTCGACGTCAACGACGAGGAGTCGATGGCCGCCGCGGTCAAGCGGATCACCGACGAGCACGGGGCGGTCGGCACTCTGATCAACAACGCCGCGTACAGCCTCAACGGCACCATCGGCGAGACCCCGATGGACGAGGTCCGCGCCCAGTTCGAGACGAACGTCTTCGGGCTGTGCCGGCTCACCCAGATGGTCCTGCCCGGCATGCGGGAGCAGGGCGGCGGCCGGATCATCATGATGTCGTCGATCTTCGGCATGTTCGCCACCCCGGGCCGGGGCTACTACCAGGCCACCAAGCACGCGTTGGAGGCCATCAGCGACTCCCTGCGCCTGGAGGTCGCCCCGTTCGGCATCAAGGTGGTGGTGCTCCAGCCGTCCCCGATCCTGGGCGGCTTCGTCCCCGACAGCGTCGCCGACCTGGGCATGGACTCCCACGACAACCCCGCGTTGTACCGGGACTTCTGGGAGCACTTCGTCGACTGGCACCAGGCGTACCGGCTCAGCGACAACCCGCCGCTGCGCGGCAAGATCGCCGTCCGGGCCGAGAACGTCGCGAAGGTCCTCGAGACGGCGGTCTCCACCCCGAACCCGCGCATCCGCTACCGGCTCGGCATGCCGCCGCGCCTGCTGCCGAAGATGCGGGCGCTCATCGGTGAGCGCGGGTGGGAGAAGTTCGTCCGCGCGTTCTTCCCCATCCCCTGACCGCCCGCACGAGCGGCGCCGACGGATCTCGTCGGCGCCGCTGCGCGTTGCCCGGGGTGCCGTCACGTGAGGTCGCCCGTCAGGTCCGGGATTCGTCGATGCGCAGGGCCCTCGCCCGCCCGCCGCGCGGGCGCAGCCACAGCAGGGCGACGACCACGACCAGGACCGCGCCGTCGACGAACAGCAGGAAGGCGCTGAAGCCGTCGATGCCGTGCCCGTGCCCGTCGACCACCACGTCGGTGCTGGCCTGGCGCGCGGCGTCGTCCAGCGGGGCCGGAGCGACGCCGGTGCCGACGCTGAACCGGTACGCCCCGGTGCTGGTCGTGCCGTCGGCGAAGGTGACGTGGTAGGCGACCGTGTAGTCGCCGGCCGCGTCGGCGCGCAGCGGCAGCCGCAGCCGGCTGGACCCGACGCGGGTCGGCTCGGCGTCGGTGAGCCGCTTCCCCGCGGCGTCGAGCACCGCGACGTGCGACTCCCCCTCGTCGACACCGGCGCCGAAGCCCAGGGTCACCTCGGCCGGCGCGGTGGTGAGCAC
>NZ_JBHUVA010000133.1:0-9519 GCF_042670805.1 Micromonospora sp. NPDC057141
GGTCAGCGGCGGCGGCCCCGGCCGGCCGGCGCGGCGGAGAGCCGGCGGGTCGGGGCCGCCGGCGGCGGCCAGTGCGCGGGGCGGGTCAGCGCCGCGGCGAGCCCGGTGCGGTGGTCGCCCCGAGCCGCGTCGACCTGCGACTGGTGCACGAACAACGCCCCGCGCAGGTCGGCCCCGCGCAGATCCGCGCCGCGCAGGTCGGCGCCGGTGAGGTCGGCCAGCGTGAGGTCCACGCCGCGCAGGTCCGCCCCGAGCAGCACCGCGCCGCGCAGGTTCGCCCCGACCAGGTCGGCCCGGCGCAGGTCGGCGGCGACCAGCACCGCGCCCCGATGGTCCGCGCCGGCCCGTGCGCCCCGGATCTGGTCGCTGACCTGGGTCAGCAGCGGATTCACCCGCCCCCGGTGGGCGTCGACGTCCACGGCGAGCAGTTCCTCGGCGGTGCCGCCGGCCAGCCGCCGGGTCTGCGTCAGCGCCGCGTCCAGCTCGACGCGCAGCGGCCCCGGCGGAGTCAGCGCCACCGCCTGCGTCAGATACCACAGCAGCTCGTGCAGCGGACGCATCACGGCGAACACGTCGAACATGCGGGTCGCCTCCCGTGGGGCGGCCCGCCAGTCCCGGCCGGCGAAGGTGACCTGGGCGACCTGCTGGCCCGCCCCGAAGCAGTCGAAGACGGTGCACCCGGCGAAGCCGCGGACCCGCAGGTCCCGGTGGATGCCGCAGCGGAAGTCGTCGCCGAGGTTCGGGCACGGCCGCCCGGCCGGCTTGTCCACGGCGAAGTCCGATGAGGCGGCGAAGGCGGGCGCCACGCAGCACAGCCCGAAGCAGCGGGCGCAGTCCGCCCGCAGCTCGTCACCGGGCCCGGGCGGGGCTGTGTCGGACACGTCGGGTCCCCCTCGAAGACGCCACGACGGCGCCGGGACGTCCCGGCGCCGCCTTCATTATCCGGGCCGACCGGGCCGCGGTGCTGCGCGGCGGCTCCCGCTACGCCGTCGTACGCGGCCACGGTGTGCTCCGCGACCTGGCGCGCTGCGAGAAACGCCGGTGTGGTCGACGAGGCCGGCCCCGGGACGGAACACGTCACGCCGGGCCACCGCAGCTCGTGCGGCGCCACCGCCTATCGCGCCACCCGGGCCGCCCGCCGGCTGGGCGTTGACCGCCGTCGACGGTGCTGGATAGTGTCCGGTTGAGCGCCTGCGACGGGAGACGTGTCATGGCCTGCGACCACGTCGACGTGCTGATCGTCGGCGCCGGCCTCTCCGGCGTCGGCGCGGCCTGCCACCTGCGCCGCACCTGCCCCGACAAGACGTACGCGGTGCTGGAGGCGCGCGGCGCGATCGGCGGCACCTGGGACCTGTTCCGCTACCCGGGCGTGCGGTCGGACTCGGACATGTTCACGCTCGGCTACTCGTTCAAGCCGTGGACGAACCCGCGCGCCATCGCCGACGGCGAGTCGATCCGCGCCTACGTGCGCGACACCGCCCGCGAGTACGGGGTGGACGAGCACGTCCGGTTCCACCACCGGGTGCTCGCCGCCCGGTGGGACAGCGCCACGGGTCGCTGGACGGTGCGCGCCCGCCGTGACGACACCGGCGAGGACGTCACCGTCACCTGCGGTTTCCTGTTCGTCTGCTCCGGCTACTACCGCTACGACGCCGGCCACACCCCGGACCTGCCGGGCGTCGACTCCTACACCGGGCGGCTGGTCCACCCGCAGCACTGGCCCGCCGACCTCGACCACACCGGCGCGCGGGTGGTGGTGATCGGCAGCGGCGCGACCGCCGTCACCCTCGTCCCGGCCCTCGCGCAGCGCGCCGCCCACGTCACCATGCTCCAGCGTTCACCCACGTACGTCGTCGCGTTGCCGTCGCGCGACGTGCTCGCCGACGCGCTGCGGCGCTGGCTGCCGGCGAAGGCCGCGTACCTGGTGGTGCGGTGGAAGAACGTGCTGCTCGGCACCGCCACCTTCCAGCTCAGCCGCCGCGCCCCGACGCTGGTCAAGCGGTTCCTGCGGCGCGCGGCGAAGGGCCGCCTCCCGGCCGGCTACGACGTCGACCGGCACTTCTCGCCCCGCTACGACCCGTGGGACCAACGGCTGTGCGTGGCCCCCGACGGGGACCTGTTCACCGCCCTGCGCGCCGGCCGGGCCGACGTGGTGACCGACCTGATCGACACGTTCACCCCCACCGGCATCCGCCTCGCCTGCGGCGCCGAGCTGACCGCCGACGTCGTCGTCACCGCCACCGGGCTCAATCTGCTCGCCCTCGGCGGCATGACGCTCACCGTCGACGGGCGGGCCGTCGACCTCGGCGCGACGGTCGCCTACAAGGGGATGATGCTGTCCGGGGTGCCGAACTTCGCGATGACCATCGGCTACACCAACGCCTCCTGGACGCTCAAGGCCGACCTCGTCGCCACGTACGTGTGTCGGCTGCTGCGGCACCTGGACGCCACGGGCCAGCAGATCGTCACCCCGCTGGCCCCTGCCGGCGGCCCGCTGGAGCCCATCATCGACCTCGCGGCCGGGTACGTGCTGCGCAGCGTCGACGTGTTGCCCAAGCAGGGCTCGTCCGCGCCGTGGCGGCTGCACCAGAACTACGCCCGTGACGTGCTGCTCATGCGGCACGGCCGGCTCACCGACGTCGGCGTGCGGTTCTCGCGCGCCCCGCAGGCGTCCACGACGCACCGACGCGGCCCGGCCCGCCCGGCCGGCACCGCCGTCGGCTGACCGGGCGCGAGGCGAAGGGAGATCGACGTGCGCAGGTTCGACTTCGCGGCCGGCACGGCCGTGGTCACCGGGGCGGCCGGCGGCATCGGCGAGGCCCTCGCCGACGGTCTGGCCCGGCGCGGCACCGACCTGGTGCTGCTCGACCGTGACGGCGACCGGCTCGCCGCCGTGGCCGCCGCGCTGCGCGCCGCCCACCCCGACCGGCGGGTCACCACGTTCGTGGTCGACCTGGCCGACGCCGCCGCCACCGCCCGGGTGGCCGAGGAGGTCCGGCGGCGGCATCCGCGGCTGCGGCTGCTGGTCAACAACGCCGGCGTCGCGCTGGGCGGCCGTTTCGACCAGGTCACCCTCGACGAGTTCGGTTGGGTGATCGACGTCAACTTCCGGGCCGTGGTGCAGCTGACCCATGCCCTGCTGCCCGCCCTGAAGGCCGAGCCGGGCGCGCACCTGGTCACCGTGTCCAGCCTCTTCGGGCTGATCGCCCCGGCCGGGCAGGCCGCCTACTCGGCCAGCAAGTTCGCCGTGCGGGGCTTCACCGAGGCGCTGCGCCACGAGCTGGCCGGCGACGGGGTCGGGGTGACGTGCGTGCACCCCGGCGGCATCCGTACCCGCATCGCTGCCGACGCCCGCGTCGGCAGCGGCGTGCCCACCGAGGAGTACGAGGCGGCCCGCCGCCGGTTCGAGCGGCTGCTGTCCATCGACCCGGCCACCGCAGCCGAGGCCATCCTGCGCGGTGTGCGGCGGCGTCGGGGTCGGGTGCTGATCGGCTGGTCGGCGCGGCTGCCCGACCTGCTGGCCCGGCTCGCCCCCGCCGGGCACGGCCGGCTCCTCGCCCTCGCCGCGAAGCGAACCGCCGCCGGGCCCGCTCCCGCCGTTGCCGCACCGGCGGCGAACCGACCCGCCGGGACGGCCGCGGCGGTGCCGGCCGACGGCCCGGGGGAGCCGGCGTGACCGGCCCGGTCGACACCGTCGTCACCGTGCGGGGACGCGTCGCCCGCTGCCGGGTCGCCGGCGACGGCCCGCCGGTGGTGCTGCTGCACGGCATCGGTCGCACCCTCGCCGACTTCGCCGAGTTGCACGAGCGGCTCGCCTGCGACCACCGGGTGGTCAGCCTCGACCTGGCCGGGCACGGCGGGTCCGCGCCGCTGGACGAGCCGCACACCCTGCCGGCGCTGGCCCGGGCCGCCGCCGACTGCCTCGACGCGCTCGGCGTGCACGGCCCCGCCCACCTGGTCGGCAACTCCCTCGGCGGGGCGGTCGCCATGCGGCTGGCCGTCGACGACCCGGCCCGCGCGGCCAGCCTGGTGCTGGTCGCCAGCGCCGGCTTCGGCCGGGAGGTGACGATCGCGCTGCGGCTGCTGGCGCTGCGGCCGCTGGGCCGGCTGCTGCTGCGGCCGAACCGGGCCGTGATCCGGCGCACCGAGCGGGCCCTGTTCAACGACCGGCGGCACGTCACCGCCGCCCGCCTCGCCGAGGCCATGGCGGCGGCCCGGCGCCCGCACGCCGCCCGGGTGATGCGTGAACTCGTCGGCAGCCTCGGCACGTTGCGGGGCGTCGCCGGGCCGTGGCGTCAGGAACTGCTCGACGCGGTGGCCCGGCTGGACCTGCCCGTCCTGGTCGTCTGGGGCGACCGGGACCAGATCCTGCCCGCCGCCCACCTCGACGCGGCCCGGGCCCGGCTGCCCCGGGCCCACACCCACCTGTTCGCCGACACGGGGCACCTGCCGCAGATCGAACGGGCCGAGGAGTTCCACCGCCTCGTCACCGGCTTCTGGGCGGGGTAGGCCGCCGAGCGGCCGCGTGTGCACCGGCGCGCCGGGCGCCGCCGCGTCAGGGCGGGCTGCTGCCGCGCTTGTCCTCCTGCGCCAGCACCGCGTCGCGCAGCTGCGGATCGTCGCGTTCGGCCAGCTCCGCGGCCAGCCGCGCGTCGGCGGCGAGCCGGTCGCGGTTGCGGTGCAGGAACGCGTCGAAACCCCCGGTGTACGGGCAGGCAAGGTCGCCCAGCGTCGTCTCCGGCTGGTACCGGCAGCCGGTGCAGTAGTCGCTCAGCTCGTCGACGTACCGGCCGTCGACCGCGTACGGACGGGTGTCGACGCGGCCCAGGTCGGCGTGCTGGCTCATGCCGATCACGGTCGCGTTCATCGCCCAGTCGGTGCCGTCGACGAAGCAGTTCCGGAACCAGTCCGCCAGCTCCGCCGGCCGCCAGCCGCGCTGCAACGCGTAGTTGCCGAGCACCAGCAGGCGCTGCGCGTGGT
Source organism: Micromonospora sp. NPDC057141 (assembly GCF_042670805.1). Lineage (NCBI taxonomy): Bacteria > Bacillati > Actinomycetota > Actinomycetes > Micromonosporales > Micromonosporaceae > Micromonospora > Micromonospora sp. NPDC057141. Next base: position 4,981 of record NZ_JBHUVA010000133.1, read on the forward strand.
GCGCCCAGGCGCGGTCGCGGACCCCGGTGAGCACGTCGGCCAGGCAGCGGGCCTCCACGGCGTCGGCGTCCAGGTCGGCGAACCAGCCGGGCAGCGGCTCGGTCGCGGCCAGCCAGTTGGCGCCCCGGTGGCCCGGCTCGACGTACCAGTAGAGCTGCCAGAGGAACTCCCGCCAGCCCAGCAGCCCCCGGATGAACGGCTCCACCGCGGACAGCGACGCGGCCCCCGCCCGCCAGGCGCCCTCGGCGGCCCGGACCGCCTCCGCCGGGTCGAGCAACCCCAGGTTGAACGACGACGACAACACGCTGTGGGTCAACAGCGGGTCGCCCGCGCTCATCACGTCCTGGTAGCGGCCGTAGTCGGGCAGCCGGTGCGCCACGAAGTGGCGCAGCCGCGCGTCGGCCTCGGCGTGGGTGGCCGGGTAGCGGCGCGGGCCGTCGCGGCCGACGAACCGCACGCCGTCGCGCTCCCAGCGGTCCAGTTCGTCGCGGACCTCCGCGTCGATGGCGTCCTCCACGATCGGTGGGGGAGCCGGCGCCACCAGCCCGGCGGCGCCGTCGGCGCGGCGGGGCCGGCGGGGGACCCGCCCCGGCGGGCCGTCGAACACGCGGTGCTCGCGCCGGGCCCAACGGTAGAAGTCGGACACCCGCAGCGGCCCCCTGCGGTCGGCGTCGGCCCACGCCGCGAAGTCTTCCCGGTGGGTGAGGAAGCCGCGTGGCGGCAGGACGGTCAGCCCCGGCACCGAGCGGGCGAAGGCCAGCCCGGCCCGCGACGGCGGGTGGCAGACCTCGACCGGCCCGTCGACGCGCTGCAGGGCCTCCCGGAACGTGCCGGCACGCACCAGCAGGGCCCGGTCCCCCAGCTCGGCGGCGCGGTGTCGCAGCGCGGAGAGCAGCAGGTGCGCCTTCTGCCGGTGCATCGGGCGGCGCCGGAACAGCTCCCGGGCCTCCACGAGCAGCACCGGCTGCACCGCATCGTCGAGGAAGTGGGGCCCGAGTTGATCGGCGAGCAGCCACCGGCGGGAAGACATGTGTCGATTCTGCCCAGTCGGTTCCGATGCCGCCGCCCGGCACCGGCGTGTCCGCCGGGTGGCGCACGCCACAGCGCCGCGCGGGTGGCCCGCACCACGTTGCGTCCGCCCGTGGCGGACGGCACCCCGACCGGCGCCCATCATAGAAACATGACGCATCCCAGCACGGTGGCGGGTGCCGCCGGTCCGCCCTGCGGGCCGAACTCGCCCGCCGGCCGGACCGGATGCGCGCGGCCCACGCGGCCGGCGACGTCACCGCGCTGATGGCCGTCGACCGGGCGCTCCACGCCACCGTCGTGGAGGCCGCCGCGCCGGGCCGCCGGGCCGCCGGGGTCTGGGCCGTGGCCCTGGGCGCGTACGTGGCGGCGGTGTTCCACCGCAGCTCGCTGGGCGTCACCGGGGTCGACGCCGCGCACCGCTTCGACATCAACGCCTCCGCCCTGGCCACCCTCACCGTCGCCCAACTCGCCGTGTACGCGGCGATGCAGGTGCCGGTGGGCGTGCTACTCGACCGGTACGGCTCCCGCCGGTTACTCGTCGCCGGCGGCGCGCTGATGGTCGCCGGTCAGCTCTGCTTCGCGGTCGCCACCGACGTCGGGCTCGCCGTCGCCGCCCGGGTGCTGGTCGGCCTGGGTGACGCGATGACCTTCATCAGCGTGCTGCGCATCGTCGCGTTCTGGTTCCCCGGCCGGCGCAACCCGATGATGGTGCAGCTCACCGGCACCCTCGGTCAGCTCGGCGCGGTGCTGGGCGCCGTGCCGCTGGGCGCGCTGCTGCACCACGCGGGCTGGACCCCGGCGTTCCTCGGCACCGCCGCGCTCGGCGCGACCGCGCTCACCGCGGTCGTCGCGGTGGTCCGGGACGCCCCGCACCGCGGGCACGCCAGCGTGCCCGCGCCCGACCTGACGACGGTACGCCGGCAGCTGGCCGCGGCCTGGGCGCAACCCGGCACCCGGCTGGGCCTGTGGACGCACTTCGTCACCCAGTTCTCCGGCGCGGTGTTCGCCCTGCTGTGGGGCTACCCGTTCCTGGTGCAGGGGCAGCGGATGGCGCCCACCGCCGCCGCGTCCCTGCTCACCCTGATGACCCTGGCCAGCCTGGCGGCGGGGCCGGTCGTCGCCCACCTGTGCGCCCGGTACCCGCTGCGCCGCTCGGTGCTCGTGCTCACCGTCACCGCGGCCACCGCCGCGGTCTGGGCGGTGGTGCTCGCCTGGCCCGGCCGCGCCCCGGGCTGGCTGCTGGTCGTGCTGGTACTGGTGCTCGCCGCGAACGGCCCCGGCTCCGTCATCGGCTTCGACTACGCCCGCACCTTCAACCCGGCCAGCCGGATCGGCAGCGCCACCGGCATCGTCAACGTGGGCGGCTTCGTCGCCTCGATCGCCCTCGTGCTGGCCGTCGGGGTCGTCCTGGACCTGGCCACCCCCGCCGGCCGGGCCGCCCCCGACCTGGCCGCGTTCCGGTGGGCCTTCGCCACGCAGTACGCCCTCTGGGCGCTCGGCGCGGTCCAGGTGCTGCGCTACCGAAACGCCGCCCGCCGTCGCCTCGCCGCCGAGGTGGCACCCCGGCCGGCTGGCTGATCCGGTCCGGGCCGCCCCGCCGGTGGGAACCGCCGCCCGGTGGTGGGCCCCGCGAGATGATCGGCGGTAGTTTCGCCGTGGAGCGTGATCGGCGTGGGCGTCCCCGTCGGTGCGCCCCGCGTCGTCGGCCGGGGCCCGGTGGCGGCGACATCGACAGCGCGTGGAGCAGGAGGAGATCGTGAGCCAGGAAGTCCGGGGAGTCATTTCACGGCGCAAGGGCGCGCCGGTCGAGGTAACCACCGTCGTGGTGCCCGACCCGGGGCCCGGCGAGGCGGTGGTCCGCGTCCAGGCGTGCGGGGTGTGCCACACCGACCTGCACTACCGCGAGGGCGGCATCAACGACGAGTTCCCGTTCCTGCTCGGCCACGAGGCCGCCGGGATCGTCGAGCAGGTCGGCGACGGCGTCACCGAGGTCGCCCCCGGCGACTTCGTGGTGCTCAACTGGCGGGCCGTGTGCGGGGTCTGCCGCGCCTGCCGCCGGGGCCGGCCGTGGTACTGCTTCGCCACCAACAACGCCGCGCAGAAGATGACGCTCACCGACGGCACCGCGCTGTCCCCGGCGCTGGGCATCGGCGCGTTCGCCGAGAAGACCCTCGTGCACGCGGGGCAGTGCACGAAGGTCAACCCGGCGGCCCGGCCCGCCGCCGTGGGCCTGCTCGGCTGCGGGGTGATGGCCGGCCTCGGCGCGGCCATGAACACCGGCGGCGTCACCCGCGGCGACTCCGTGGCCGTCATCGGCTGCGGTGGCGTCGGTGACGCCGCCGTGGCGGGCGCCGCCCTGGCCGGGGCGACGACGGTCATCGCGGTGGACACCGACTCCCGTAAGCTCGACTGGGCCCGCAGGTTCGGCGCCACCCACACCGTCGACGCCTCGCAGGACGACCCGGTGGAGGCGATCCGGGCCGCCACCGGCGGCTTCGGCGCGGATGTCGTCATCGACGCCGTCGGCCGCCCCGAGACGTGGAAGCAGGCGTTCTACGCCCGCGACCTCGCCGGCACGGTCGTGTTGGTCGGCGTGCCCACCCCGCAGATGACCGTGGAGCTGCCGCTGCTGGACGTTTTCGGCCGCGGCGGCGCCCTCAAGTCCAGCTGGTACGGCGACTGCCTGCCCAGCCGCGACTTCCCCCTGCTCACCGAGCTGTATTTGCAGGGCCGGCTCGACCTGGACGCGTTCGTCTCCGAGGAGATCGCCCTGGACCAGGTCGAGGAGGCGTTCACCCGGATGCACCACGGCGACGTGCTGCGTTCGGTGGTGGTCTTCCCGTGACCGCCCGCGTCGACCACACCGTCACCTCCGGCACGTTCTCCCTCGACGGGCAGACCTTCGACGTCGACAACAACGTCTGGGTGATCGGCGACGACAACGAGTGCGTCGTCGTCGACGCCCCGCACGACGTCGACGCGATCCTGCGTACCGTCGGGGGCCGCCGGGTGGTGGCGATCCTGGCCACCCACGCCCACGACGACCACGTCCGGGTGGCCCCGCAGCTCGCCCGGGCCACCGGCGCGCCGGTGCTGCTGCACCCCGACGACCGGGTGCTGTGGGACATGGTGCACCCCGACGTGGCCCCCGGCGGCGAGCTGCGCGACGGCGCGACGGTCGAGGTGGCGGGCACCGACCTGCGGGTGCTGCACACCCCTGGCCACAGCCCCGGGGCGTGCAGCCTGCACGCCCCGCAGCTCGGTGTCGTCTTCACCGGCGACACGCTGTTCGCCGGCGGTCCGGGCGCCACCGGCCGTTCGTTCAGCGACTTCGGCACCATCGTCGAGTCGATCCGGACCCGGCTGCTCACCCTGCCCCCGGAGACGGTCGTGCACACCGGGCACGGCGACAGCACCACCATCGGCGCGGAGGCGCCGCACCTCGCGCAGTGGCTGGCCCGGGGCCACTGACGGCCCCCGTGCGCCGGTCGGCCGGGGCCAGCCCCCGGC
>NZ_JBHUVA010000134.1:0-9261 GCF_042670805.1 Micromonospora sp. NPDC057141
GCACAAAGCCAGTCAGGGTTAGAGTCACATCTACTGCCACCAGGCATCAGCCCATCACCTTCCGGGCCGACACGGCTAGCCTCACAGTCAGGCTTCGGGCCGGTGCTCCGCCGACGGCACCCGCGAGGCAGCACCTGACGCGATTCAGGTCACCGATCGGTGGCACCTTCTGAAGAACCTCAGCGATGCGGTCGCTGCCGATCAACACGTGGAAGACACCGTGGCGGTGGCAACCGTGCGCCCGGTGCCGTCGTGTGCGGTAACCGTCGGCGGCCGGCGAGAGCCCCAGACCACGATCAGGTGACCGTGGTGCGGGACGGGTAGACGGTGGCCGTTGACATGGAGTTCTGCGATGGCCGACAAGCACTGCCGATCCGCGCACCCATCGCGTGTCCCATGGCAGCAGGGAGTCGCCATCGCGCCCGACGTCAGCGCTCCCACCCAGCGCCACCTGGTACGGCGCGAGGCCATCGCGGGCCCGCCCGAACTCTTCCGCAGTGGGGTCTTCGTCGTCCGACAATCCGCCGCCGCCGAGCCTTCGCCAGGCTCCATGGTTGTCGACGGCCAGCAGGTGCGTCTCGTCCCAGTAACACCCGACGTCTCGGCTTAGGAACCGTGTGGCGGCGACGTCGCCGTCCACGTCGACCGCGACCGGCGCGAAGCGACGGCGCTGACTCAGCCGCACGGGCCGTCCGGCATTCCTGTAATGATCAGGCGCAGGCTTTCGGCCAGGGCGTCGTACGCCATCCGCTGACCGTACCCGAGCCGAGGCATCCGGGTCGCGGATCGATCACCTACGGGCCGGATCCGTCCCGGTTTCCGGGCGTGGTCGATCAGGCCCCGGATCTTGTCATGCTGCACGGAGCACGCAAACAGGTGCCACGCGCCGAACGGATCGACCAGATCCTCCGGCGGCGGGCGGCATCGAAGCTGCCCGAGGATCAGCGGTGCCCTTCGGCACCTCCGGTGCCGGTGCCGAATGCCCGGCCGCTACCGGGTTCGCGCCGGTGGCAACGGTGGCAACGGTGGAGGCGAGCAGGGCGGCGAGGCCTTGCCTACCCCACAGGGACGAATGTCTCACGGGCGGATTCCTCCCAGAGCGAGCGCCCGGTGACGGGGGCGCGACTGAAGGGGATCCTCCGCTCAAGAAAGTCATTGTCACTAAGCGCACGAGACGTTGTGGCCAGGCCGTAACCAACCTGCGTTTCGGCGTCACACAAGCGCCTGAGTCAAGGCATGGCAGGCGCGAAGGGTGTCAGCATCGGCCCAAGTTGGACGCCCGGCTCGCATCAGCGCAGCACTGCTAAGGTCAGCGAGACTACGGGACATATGCGCAATGCATAATGGGTACGGATGCCAAATGGCCCACGGCGAGGCGGGAAGACACACACCGCCAACCACCTGCAGCGGGTCGGCCACGGAGCGGAAGGGAGACGTTGAACGGTGAGCCAAGCGACGACCGGCATGACCCGCAACACCCGCCAACGCGCCGAGGTGCTGGCGCTGTTGCGCGAAGTCGACGGCTTCCACAGCGCCCAGCAGCTGCACCAGATGCTGTTGGATCGTCAGGCGCGCGTAGGCCTGACCACCGTCTACCGGACACTGCAGCTGTTGGTCGACGCCGGTGAACTCGACTCCACCAAACTGCCGGGTGGAGAGCAGCTGTACCGGCGGTGCAGCCAGAGCCGCCACCACCACCACCTGGTGTGCCGCGACTGCGGTCGCACGGTCGAGGTCGCCGGGCCGGCCGTGGAGCGGTGGGCCGACCAGGTCGCCAGGCAGCACGGCTTCACTGACGTCGGCCACACCATGGAGATCTTCGGCACCTGCGGCACCTGCGCCGCTTGAACCCCATCCTGTGGTGGATCCGCTCACCACCGCCGGAACACCCGCGCGGTAGGTACGAGACCGTCCCGCACCTACCGGCCGTGGGGATGTCCCTATAGGCAACTCGTCGAGTAGCACTGGCGCCTCGGCCAGGCCCACCGGATGCCGAACCCACAGCACGCACGCGACGGTGCCGACGGCGATCCGGCGGGTCACCCCGAGCAGGTGCGCGGCGAAGGTCGTCGCCGAGGGGCACACTCGGTGGGAGATAGGTGATGATCGGTGATCCAGACACCGGCATCCTCCGCCGCCAGACCACAACGGTGCGCGTCCGACAAGGCCTCGGCGTGGATGCTCGCCGGCCCATGCCCGGCGAGCAGGAACAGGTGTGCCTGAACCTGTCCGCCGGGCCACCCGGCAGCATGGTGGTCAGGCAGTCACGCAGCTCGGGTGACTGGTCGAGTGTTGCCGTCGGTCGAGCCGGACCTGCGGTAGACGTCGGATTCGACGGTGCTCAACCGGAGCGCGGCCACCCGGGGACGTTCTGGAGAACCAGCTTCCCCCGAAGTGGCGCTCCAGACCCGAGCGGATCGCCTCGCTGGCTAACGCTCGCCTCAGCTGGCCCCGCTCCGCCTCGGTGGGCGGTGGCACGACGTTGTCGGCGAAGTCACCGGTGGAGGACTCCAGCTCCGCAGTCCCCAGGTGACGGTGACCCAGGCGTACGGGAGCGGGTCGTGGACGCAGGCGACAAGAGCATCGTCGTTCACGGGGACCGCCTCGGCGGCTTCGAGCAGGGCGCGGCGACCAGCAGTAGGTCGGCGAGGTCGAGGGACCTGCCGGCCCGGCCGCCCGTCGACGATGGCGTCCCCGCCACGCTCGGCGACCAGCCGGACCAGCCTGCGGAACTGGGCGGGCTGCGGCCCGGTGAACGGGAAGATCCACTTCGGGCGAGCCGCGGTGATCACCTGCACCACAACATGATCCATGATGGACTGACACCGAGTTGCGAGACGTGCCTTAGAGACCTGAAATGACCGTCGTTTCCGTCAGAGTTGCAGAGAGAGCGCGTGCGTAGCCGTGCCGCTTGTCAACGATCGTCGATTTGGCTTGGCACAGCTCGCTCGGATCGGCCGTGGCCGACGGCCGATGACAACCGAAGCGGAACTCATTATCGTGAAGATGTCCGCGAGGTAGGGGGTACGTTGGTGAAGCGGACCCGGCCGGCGTGGCGTCCCTCTGCGAACGCACGTCGGCCGGCCCTGCGTCAGGAGCGACGCGAGGTGAAGTGATCCCCGGAGCCGCTGGGTTCCGTCTTACGGATCTTGGTGGTCGGGGACGGCGCGTAGCCAGTCGAGGGCTTCGACCAGGTTGAGGGTGGCCTGGAAGTGAGCGGCGAGTTGGTCGTGCGGCGGTCAGGTCGAGTGTTCGGCGTGGTGCAGCACTTCCGTGATGAGCCGCCTGGTCGCTTCCCCCTGCAGCGTGTAGGCGACCTGTCGGCCGCGACGCTTGCGCCGGACCAACCGGGCCTCCCTGAGGTACCGCAGGTGGCGGGCAACAACCGTCGGGTCCGTCGACATGGCCTCCGCCAGGGAGGCCGGTGTCTGTTCGCTGTCCTGCAGCAGCACGAGGATGTGTATCCGGTGCTCGTACGCCATAGCCCGAAGCACGACGACTGCGCGGTTCAGGGCGGGGCTCATCTCGTCGAGGTGTCCGGCGCTCATGCCGAGATCGCCCGCAGCCGGACGGTCGCTGTGAGTCTGGGTTTGCCCAGCCGGGGCCGCATTGGATGTAGCACGACGTGGACATCAACGAGTCCGGCCAGGTCGGTGGTCGGTAGTCGGTCAGCGCGGGACGTGCCGACACCATTGGGCCCGTCGCGGTAACCGACACTCACCCCGGTGTGGGGAAGGGCGGCGTCGGTCGCCACGACATCGTCCATGGCAGCGATCCAGGGCCGCGACGATGACCAGGGCGTCTGCCGGCCTGGTTGGCGACCGCCTCGGCGTAGGTGTCGACGTTGGAGACGGCCGAGCTGCCAAACAGCATGTACCGCTCGACGTAGTAGCCGAAGGCGTCGTGGTTGGCCCTGGGCTTGCGCTGATCGGCGGGGACCCTGGCGAAGGCTGCCTCGTTGCCGGAGTCGGGCTCGATGTTTCACGATGACATTTCCGTTCCTATGATCCGGAACGGTAGTCGTTATCGCCAAGTATCGTCGAATAGCAAGATGGCCATACGTCGATGCACCCTTCCGCGGGTGCTGGAGACCGGGTGGCCGGCCCTCAGGCCACGGCCGCCAGCGCCGCATGCCTGCCACATCGCCAGAGAACTCCGGCCTCGCCGAATCCGGCCTCACGAGCGGCGGTGGCATGCCATGACGCGGGAGCGGTGAACTCTGTCGGCAAGCGGTTCTCGAAGATCGCCGCCCGCTGCGCCAGCAGCGGGCGTAGCGAGTCCATCTCCCCGATGTCGTTCCACCACTGTGCCCAGGCCAACTCCGCCGCGGCTTCGTCCGGGGCGGGATCCAACGCGCCCATCAACGACGGTAGTCCCTCATGAGGCATGAGGTCCGCGACGAGGAGCAGCCCACCGGCTGCCAGGCAACGACGGGCGTCGTCGTAGAATGCGCGCACCTGGGGTGCCGGCAGGTAGTGCAGAGTCATGACCACCGTGACCAGGTCGTAGCCGCCACCCGCACGGTCCACCCAGCCCGGCGCTGACAGGTCACCCTCGAGCGCTCGTACCTCGCCCGCCAGGGCGCCACGCGCCAGCGCGAGCAGCACCGGATCGATGTCCATGAGGGTGACTGTGGCATCGGTCCACCGCCGGGCCATCCGCTCGGCAAGGAGCCCCGGCCCGCCGCCCAGATCGAGCACCCGGCCGGGTGCCCGGCCGCGAACAGCCTCGGTAGCGCGGCACAGCGTCTCTTCGAGACTGGCGAGATACGGCACGAATCCCCCCATGACGTGGGCCCAGCTTTCGCGCCAACGGACGGCCTGGTAGCGGTCGAGCACGATGCCGGACGCGTGGGTGGGCGTTGACATGGGTGAACTCCGGGACGACGTGCGGACATGAAGGCCACACATTAACGGAAGACATTTCCGGCAGGATAAGCGCTCCGAGACAGAAGAGCCCGCGTATCTCGGTTCGTGTCAGTCAATCGTGGTCGAGTTCGGCCAGGACCGACAGGAGCCGGTCCACCTCCTCGGCCGTGTTGTAGACGTGCAGGCTCGCCCGCACGGATGCCGTCTTCTCACCTTGGTCGCCCTGGCAGTGACCGTCCGCGCGGACCAGAAGTCCGTGCGCGGCCAGAATGAACCCGAGGTCGTTCGACCCGATCAGACGGTGGCGAAAGGCCACGATGCCCTGGCGCTGCTGCACCGGGGAGTCGGTGGCCAGGCTGCTCTGGCAGCCCAGCACCTCGAAACTGGACAGCGCACGCAGCCCGTCGGTGAGCCGCGCGCCGAGCGCGGTGTTCCAGCGAGCGATACGGTCCGTACCCGCGGCGTCGAGCCAGTCTAGGGCGGCAACCAGGCTGATGATGCCGCTGGTGTTGGGGGAGCCGTCCCAGCCGGCCGGCAGGTAGGTCGGACCGCGCTGGTTGCGCGCCCAGATCGCACCGATGCCCGGCAACGCCATCGCCTTGTGCCCGGAGAACACCACGAAGTCGACGTCGGTCGCCGTGGTGGACAGCGGCAGGTGCCCGACGCCCTGCGCGGCGTCGAGGCAGATCGGGACGGTCGGTCCCGCTGCCGTGCGCAGCCTGTGCACGTTCATGTCGTTGCCGTAGACGTGGTGCACGTGGGTGGCGGCGATCAGGCGCGTGCGGTCGCTGATCATCGACGCTAGTCGGTCGGTGTCGTAGTCGTGGGCGGTGTCGTACGGCATTGCCCGGACGCCGAGGGAGATGCCCTGGTGGCGGAGCAGCTCTGCGGTTTCCAGCCAGGGTGCGTTGTTCGCCGCGTGATCGGCGAACGGCACGATGATCTCGTCGCCGTCGCGCAGCTGCGGGGCGAGCCAGTCGCGGGCGATGTTGCGCAGTCCCTCGGTGGTGCCGCTGACGAAGTGCACCCCCGAACGCTGCGGTACCGGATCGTCGAGGAAGCGCCGCAGCCGGTCGCGAGCCTGCTCGATGCGGGTGGTGGTCCGGTTCGCCCACGGGTACGTGCCCCGGGCCGCGTTGGCGTTGCCCGTCGTCAGATAGGTCAGGACCGCGTCGAGGACGGCCTGCGGCTTCTGCGAGGTGGCGGCACTGTCCAGGTACGCCATGTCGGGGTTGGCGATGATAAGCGGGAACTGCCTGCGCAGCTTCTCCTGCCACGGGCGCAGTCCGTCGAGAACATCCATGTCAGTCGCGCACGAGCTCAGCGCCAGCGTCGCGCCAGGCGATGATCCCGCCGTCGAGGGAGCGCACGTCGGGATGGCCCATCCGGGTCAGCAGAGCGGCGTAGCGGGCGGACTTCTCCCCTACGGGGCAGACCAGCAGCACCGGCTGGCGGCGACCGAAGGGTAATCCGCCGTGAAGTAGTTCCGCGAAGAGTTCATCGACGATGTTGATCGAGCCGTCGATGTGCAGCGCCTGGTACGCGAACGGACTGCGCAGGTCGACCACCAGCCCTCGACCCTCGGCTATCCACCGCTCGGCTTCCGCGACCTGCATGGTCGCCGCCCGCCTGACGTCCGCGTCGGTCACCGTGCGCAGGGAGTTGCGCCGCGGTGGTCGGCCGAACAGCTCAGGGCGCCGCTCCCGCAGATAGCTCATGTAGCTCTCGACGCGGTCACAGACGATGAAAACGGCCGTGCGGTGTTCGGTGAGCTGCGCGTCAATGGCGCGCAGGTGGCGTACGGCACCCTGGTAGGCGCCGCCGCCGGTCGGCCCGGCGAGCGTGCCACATCGGCGGACGAGAGTCAGCAGACCATCGATGGCGTCGTCGGCGGTGATCGTCTCCACCGTGTCGTAGACATCGGGGTCGAAGAGGCCGACTTCGTGCACCTCGTCGATGGTGCGGATCCCCGGGATGAAGTCGGACTTGTGCGCCACCAACCCGACGACGCGCACGTCAGGATTGTGTTGGCGCAGCGCGGCCGCCACGCCGGTGGAGGAGCCGGCCGTTCCCACGCAGGCGATGAAGTAGTCCGGGGCGCGGCCGTCGAGATCCTTCACGATCTCCGGACCGGTGCCGTTGAGGTGCGCGTCGACGTTGAGCTCGTTGAAGTACTGGTCGGTGTGCAGGTAGCCGCCGCCCGACTCGGCGAGCCGGTGGTACATCCTCGTCAGCGGGTCGTCGGTGTCGGTGGGATCGAGGCACTCGGCCTGCCCGGGCAGCTCGTCGATCTCCGCACCCAGCAGCAGCAGCAGGTCCTTGATCTCGGCGACCTTCATGCGGTTGGTGACGCTTCTGAACGAGAGCCCGTGCATGCCGGCGATGACGGCGAGAGCCTTGGCCGTGTTACCGCTCGACAACTCGACAACGGTGTCACCCCGCTCGACGGCCTGGGCGAGCAGGGGTCGGACCATGTTCCAGGCGGCGCGGTCCTTCAGCGAACCGAACGGGTTGAGCAACTCCATCTTGGCGTACAGGGTGATGTTTCGCAGACCGTGTACGGCGGGGTCGATCCGCACCAGCGGGGTGTTGCCGATGGCATCGGTCATCGTCTCGAATCTCACGGTGCCTCCGCATGATGGTGAACGGGCCAGTACTGTTCGTCGAGGCACCATCGCCACGCACCGTCGTTTCGAAACAGCGCGACCTTGCGGCCGATCGGCTGGCGCAGCGCCTGCGTGGCACTGAAGTCCATCAGATAACCGGCGGTGTTGACGAAGGCCAGCAGGTCGCCGGTGCGAGGCCGGGACGGCAGGAAGACCTTCCGTCGGGTGATGAGATCCGCTTCGAGGCAGAGGTTGCCGAACAGGTAGACCCCCACGGGCCCCGGACCGGCCGAGGTCGTCCGGTGAACGACGACCGGATCCATCAGAACTCCGTGTTCCTCAAGACTGACATCGCGTGCGTTGCAGTCCAGGCGCACGATCGTGTCGCCGCTGGCCTCGTCGCGTACCTCCAAGACGCTGGCCAGGACCAGGCCGCACTGGTCGAGCAGGGCCCGCCCCGGCTCAACGTGCAGGTCGTACATGTTGTCCAAGAGCAGTGTCCCGAGTGGGCGGCGCAGCTCGGGCGAGGTTGTCCGCAGCAGCCGATCGAGGTACGCGGGTCCGGAGAGCGGCCGGTGAGCGGGGTAAAGGTTCAGGGATCCCCGAACACGGCCCCCCTCGGCGCGTAACCCGTAACCGTGCCCGTTCCAGGTCAGTGGCGCTCGCTTGCCGAGCACCGCCTCGGTCAACGCGGAGGTGTACTGCTCCCACTGCGTACCGTCAGCGAGGTAGTCCACACCGAACCCGCCGCCGATGTCCACCGACCATGGCCGCAGCCCGCGTCGGCGGCACTCGTCCAGCGCCACGAGGCAGCCCTCCAGGGCCACGGCCTTCTCCGGCAGCCCGATCGTGTCGAGGTGAAACGCCACTCCGACCAGATCCAGGGCCTCGGCGTGCTTCTCGATCACGTCAAGAACCTCGCTCGCCGCGGCGGCTGACATCCCGAAGCGGCTGCGGCGGCTGTTGAGCTGCACGCCTGTCGAGGCGAAGCCCGACAGGCGCGCCATCACCCGTACGCGCGGCAACGACCACTTCGTCACCAGCGTGGCGAGCGTGGCCAACTCGCCGACCGAATCAGCGCTGACGGTGATCCCGGCACGGGCGGCGAGCCAGAGGAACTCCTCGTTCTTCGGCCCGGTCGCCATGATTCGCTGCGGCACGAAGCCGGCACCGAGCGCGTGCTGCAGCTCGGCGAGCGACGCCACGTCGATGCCCGCGTCGGTGGCGGCGAGTTCGCGCACCAAGGCGCTGGATCGATTTGCCTTGTGCGCGAAATAGATCTGACCGGAGAGCCGATGGGCGGAAAAGACCGAGCGGAAGGCGGCGACGTTGCCTGTCAACTGCTGGGGCAGAATCACTCCGAGTGGAGATCCCAACGCGTCGGACAATTGCGCCATCAGGACGGTTTCGTCGAGCACCGACTGCACCGTCGGATCGATTCGCGGAGACAGGTAAAGGGGCAAGGCGACTCCTCCGATGAGTCGTGGCGCCGCGGACGCCGCCACCCTCTCGCCGGAAACCCCGTGACGACGCCCTGCTTCAACGTAACCGATGTTCCGACGCTCGCCAAGAGGATGCAGATGAGCGACTCAACGCCCCACCCTCGCATGCACGAGTGTGCATGTATGGCGCCGTTTGTCAATATATGCGTCGACAGCCCAACAGGTCTGACGGCCAGGAAGCTAGAGCCATTGAGCCATTCCGCGCAATGTTCTGATCACACGTGGTGATCATGTGGTGCGGTCGTGTTCGGTGTGGAGCAGGACGAGTGCGGCGGCCACGATCTT
>NZ_JBHUVA010000135.1:0-9029 GCF_042670805.1 Micromonospora sp. NPDC057141
TCGTCGGCATCCTCCACGGCTGCCTCAAAACCGGCACCCTCTACGACGAGACGACCGCCTGGTCCCACCACCTCAACCCAGCCACTGCTTGACACCCCAGCACATGGGATGTCTTTGCTCTGCACCCACATACGCAACGCTCGCGCAGCGTTACCGGATCGTTGCACCAGTCTTCATTCGCGGTCTCCTATATGACGAGCTCGATCCAGGTGCTGCGTCGGCGGGTGCAGAGCAAAGGGCGATCGGGTGTGGGAGGGGGGCGAAGCCTCGTGACTGAGGGTCAGGTGGACGCCGGGCCTGGCCGACCCTTGCTGCGGTTGCGGAAAGTAGTCAACCGGTGGCGGGTTCCAGGTCCCGGTGGCGGTCGGGGCGCAACCAGACGCGCAGTGGCCCGACCCGCCGGCAACCCGCCTCCTCGGCCGGCGGCAGGCCGCCGCCGGACTCGTAGCGGTGGACCAACCGGCCAGCCCCTGCGCCGACGTGACCGGGGCCAGCGCCGTCCGGCCCGCCTCCGAAGCCATGACGAGCGGCGTGACGGGCGGGCGGTGGATCCACTCGGCGGCGAAGAGCACCCGGAAGCCGCGCGGGGCGAGGTCCAGGTCGGCGTCGGGGCGCAGGGTCACCGCGTCCGGGTGCCACGGCGGGGAGCGGCGGGGCACCGACCAGGCGTCGGCGTCGTACGCCCCCGCGAGGCCGTGGGCCCGGCAGACCAGGTCGCACCAGTCGGCGTTGTCCCGCACCGCCACCGCCCGCCACGCCACCACCGCGCGAGTCTACGGGCGGACGGCCCCGGGGTCAGCTTCCTTTCACCCCGCGCCCAGCAGCTTTCCAGGCAGGGATGCTCCACTGGAGCGTGCGCCGAGGAGAGGAGCCGGGCATGGGCTGGTTCAGCCGACGCCGCAGCGACGTCGAAGGGACCCCGACGAAGCTCGACCGCGAGGCGACGCCGGACGACCTGGCTGCCCTGGAAGCGTTCGTCCGCAGCCGCCGGGGCGTGGAGTTCTACCTGGAGCCGGAGACCACCGCGACCGACACCACGGTGATGGCGATCGCCCACGACGGGGAGTGGATCCGGCGGCGGACCGGGTCGCCGCGCGCCGCCGCGAAGATCGCCCAGCGGCACGCCGTGCCGTTGTACGAGGCCGCGCGCACCGGATACCCGGAGCGGATGCGGGCCTGGAACCGGGCCCACCCGGAACGCCGGGCGCGCTGATCCACCGAACCGGCCCGCCGGCCCGGCGTGATCAGACCACGTGCTACGCGGCGAAGGTCAGCCCGGAGGGGGAGCCCACCATGACCGGCGGCAGCCGGTCGACCAGGTCGTCCACGCCGAAGCTGATCCACGGATGCGGCAGTCAGCGTAACCAGCCCGACGCCGGACCGGCCGCAAACCCTGCGCGGGACGGCCCGCAGCCATCAGCCTACGACATTTCCTTTCGCCTCAGACGTCTCGCACATCGACGACCATCGTCGCCACCTGCTGGCGCGCGGCAGCCTGCCCGCGACCCGTCCCGCCGGCGCCGGCTACCGGCTGGCCGACCCCGCCCGGGTCGCCGGGATCGCCGTGCGCCCAGGCCCGGCTGCGGCACGTCCGCAACGCCGACAAGCGGCTGGTGATCGTGCTCAGCTCCCACCCGACGAAGCACTCCCGGCTCGGCAACGCCGTCGGCCTGGACACGTTGGTGAGCGAGCTTGCCGCGACGGTAGCCCCCGCCTCGGCGGTACGGCTGCTCACCGCGCCTCGTCGCGGGTCAGCACGAACACGAACGGCCGGTCGGTCCCGCGCAGGTCCATGACGCCGAGCAGCGTGCGCTCGTCTACCCGTCGGAACACGTCGTGGATGGGGAGGCGGTCGTAACACATCGTCGCCGACACCACGCCGCGGTATTCGGTCATCCGCAGCCGCGCCTTCGGGCCGGCCGTGGCCAGCAGCGGCAGGGCGAGTGCGAAGGCCCTCGCGGCCAGGGGCGTGCGCAGCACGCCGGGAGGGCGGACCAGCAGCCCCGTCGGCGCCAGCGCCGGGTTGACGCTGAACAGCCTCCCGCGGGCGGAGAAGACCAGCGGGTGCACGTCCTCCGGGCCGTCGAACCGCTTGCCGTGCCACCCGTAGCGCTCCAGCAGGCCGTCGAGCGGGTGGCCCGTCGCGAAGCCGCTGCCCCGCCAGGCGCCCAGCATCTCCTCGACGGCGACCGGCGGGAGGCCGTCGAAGCAGGCGAGGGCCGTCGCCAGATCCCCCGGGGCCGGTAGGGCGGCTGCGGGAGCGGAGTCCGCCGCGCTCGACATGGTCGCATCTCCTTGCTCGCGTGGTCGACGTGGTGCCGTCGACGTTACGCCCAGGTCGCGCCAAGGGCGGACGAGCCGCAGTGCCAGTCGTGCCGGGCCCGTCGTGAGCGACCTCCATGGTCGCGCCGCCCGTGCCCGGCCGCCGGTGCCGGGTCACCCCGTCGACTGTCGGCTTTCGGACAGCGCCCGTCGGTGGCGGGTGACGCCGCGCCCGACGCCGCCGATGACCTGCGCGGCCACGGTGAGCGGAGCGCGGACACGCCCCGGTGGGACTGGCCGAGCCGAGACGGTCCACTGTGTACCTTGACGTCCACTCCCGTTCGCCGGTGGCACCGAGGGGCGGTCCGTGCGTCGTGCCGGTCCGCCGTCGCACCGAAGCCCGGCTGGCGGGGGCAGCCGGACCCTCGTTCGAAGGACTACGAATCATGTACGACGCAATAGTCGTCGGTGGGCGCTGCGCGGGTGCCTCCACCGCACTGTTACTCGCCCGGCAGGGCCACCGGGTGCTGGTGGTGGACCGGTCTTCCTTCCCCAGCGACGTCATCTCGACGCACTTCCTGTGGCCGAACGGTATGTCCTACCTCAACCGGTGGGGCCTGCTGGACCAGGTCACCGCCGTGACTCCCACGCACACGGTCATCGACATCGTCAACGACGGCATCCCGCTGAGCGGCTCGGTGCCCACGTCTCTGCTGCGTGAGCACTTCCGGGACCTGCACGGCGACGACTCGGGCGTCGTCCAGAGCTACGCCTCGGTGCGCCGCCGCGTGCTGGACCAGATCCTCGTCGAGGCGGCGGCCAAGGCCGGGGCCGAGGTCCGCACCCACTGCACCGTACGGGAGCTGATCACCGCCGACGGCCGGATCGTCGGTGTGCGGGGACGCGCCGCCGACGGCCAGGAGTTCGAGGAGCGGGCCCGCATCGTCGTCGGCGCCGACGGCCGCAACTCGTTCGTCGCGCGCACCCTGGACCTGCCCCGCTACGACGAGCGGCCCCGCTGCACGTTCGCCTACTGGAGCTACTGGTCCGGCTTCGACCCCGGCCGGGGGCAGATCCACCGGCGCGGCCGGCTCGGCTGCGCGGTGGTGCCGACCAACTTCGAGCAGAACATGGTCCTCGTCTGGGGGCCCAGCGAGTGGTCTCGGGAGTTCCGCGCCGACGTGGCCGGCAACGTCCAGCGGGCGCTGGACTTCGTCAGCCCCGAGCTTGGCGAACTGGTCCGCACCCGGGGCACCCGGGAGGAGCGGATCTACGGCACCCTGGACCAGTCGGGCTTCCTCCGGCCGCTGCACGGGCCCGGCTGGGTGCTGGTCGGCGATGCCGAGTCCGCCAAGGACCAGTGCACGGCGATCGGCATGACCCACGCGTTCCGCGACGCGGAGCTGGTCAGCGCAGCCCTGCACCGGTGGCTGACGGGCGAGGCGTCGCTCGACGAGGCGATGGCCGCGTACGAGGGCCGCCGGCGCAGCCAGAACGCCGCCGCCTACTACGACTACGTGTGCACGCTCAGCGAGATGCGGCCGTACCGGCACGACGAGCTGCAACTGTTCGTCGCGCTGCGCGGCAACCAGGAGGAGACCGACCGGTTCATCGCCACGCACGCCGACGTCGCGCCGGTCTCGGAGTTCTTCCAGGCGTCCAACCTCTTCCTGCTCAACGACGCCGCCAAGGAGTCCTCGGCCGGCTACCCCGTCTTCGACGACTTCGCCGCGACGTCGCGCACGTACCAGCAGAACCTCTTCGCCTGATGCCGTACCAGGGAGCCGACACCGTGACCACCGACCTGCAGCAGCGCGACGACGGCGAGCTGATCGAGGCCATCCTGGACGCCGCGCGGCGCGGGGACGTCGAGACCATGGTCCGCACGGCGGCCGAGGTCTCCGAGATGACCCGCAACTGGGCCACCCACATCCCCTGGGACGACCTCGCGACCCTCGACGCGTCCGGGGCCGACGGCGAGTTCGCCCGGGTCGTGGCGGACCTGACCGAGATGTGGGAGCCGGCCCACCTGCGCAACCCCGTCGACCCCGACGAGGAGTACGCGCTGGACAAGAACGCCTACGACTTCTACCGCCCCGCCGGCCGCAACCTGCTCGTCCGCACGGAGGACTTCTACGGCTGGGTGCAGGCCCGCCGCCGCACGGAGACGTGGCAGTACTCCCGGGTGCTGGAGGCGGCCCCGGACAGCGTCGCCCAGATCACCAACGACCTGGGCAAGCGGACGCGGGGCATCAACTTCAACTCGCAGGACTACCTGTCGTTCAACACCCACCCGGCGATCCGGGAGGCGGCGGCCCGGGCGATGCGCGACTACGGCCCGCACAGCGCCGGCTCGCCGATGGTGCTCGGCAACACCCGTATCTCCGACGAGCTGGAGGTCGCCCTCGGCGAGCTGGTGGGGCTGGAGCACGTGACGCTCTTCCCGACCGGCTGGTCGGCGGGCTTCGGCGCGATCGTCGGCCTGGTGCGCCAGTCCGATCACGTCGTCATCGACCGGCTGGCGCACTCCTGCCTCCAGCAGGGCGCGCGGGCGGCGACCCGCAACGTGGTGCGCTACGAGCACCTCAACGTCGAGGCCGTGCGCCAGCACCTGGTCGAGATCCGGTCGCACGACAGCCGCAACGGCATCCTCGTCGTCACCGACGGCCTCTTCTCCGTCGACGCCGACTGGCCGGACCTGGTGACCCTCCAGCGGGTCTGCCGGGAGCACGACGCGACCCTGCTGGTCGACGTCGCGCACGACCTCGGCGCGATGGGGCCGGGCGGCACGGGCGTGTCGGGGATGCAGAACCTGCTCGGCGAGGTCGACATCGTCATGGGGGCGTTCTCGAAGACCTTCTGCTCCAACGGCGGCTTCGTGGCGTCGAACTCGCCGGCCCTGAAGCAGTACGTCAAGATGTTCAGCGGCAGCCACTTCTTCTCGAACGCGCTGTCGCCGGTGCAGACCGCCGTGGTCCGGGAGGCCGCCCGGATCATCCGGTCGGCGGAGGGCGACGAGCTGCGCGCCCGGCTGTTCACCGCGATCCACGCGCTGCGCGACGAGCTGACCGGCCGAGGGCTGACCTGCATGGGGGAGCCGTCGCCGATCGTGCCGCTGCTGATCGGCAACGAAAAGCTCGCCCGGACGGCGAACCGGCTGCTGTTCGACCGGGGGGTGCTCGCGTTCATGGTGGAGTTCCCGGTCACGCCGACCGGATCGTCGAGGTTCCGGCTCCAGGTGCAGGCCGGCCACCGGCCGGAGGAGGCCCGGGAGGCGGCCCGGATCATCGAGGGGGCCATCGCCGACTCGCGGGCGTACCTGTCCAGCGCGTTCGGCAGCGCCGCCCGGTAGTCGCCGGTGCGGGGGGCCGGGCCGGCATCGGCCCGACCCCCCGCACGGCCGGTCAGCCGCCGGCGGGGGCGGGCGAGACCGGCACGGCCCGGCGGCGTCGCCTGGCCAGTATCCCGAGGACGACGTCGACGACGACGAACGCGAGCAGCGGCCAGTCGGCGAAGTCGCTGCGGGCGGTCACGGTGCCGGCGACCGGGTCGACGGCGATCCGGTCCCGGGCCACGGGCCAGGTGTTGTCGGTCTGGGCGACCGTCCACGCGCTGCCGGGCTCCTCGGCGGGGGCGATCCGCACCGGGTGCTGGCCACCGCCGGGCGGGGGCGCGCCGGCGAGGCTGGTGGAGATATCGGGGGTGCCGGCGCGCAGCGCGTCGAGCGCGGTGCCGAAGTGTCCCCCGGCATAACGGGACCAGGTCAGGCCGGTCGCGGAGAGGAAGAGCAGGCCGACGGTGAGCCAGATCCCGGTGGTGGCGTGCCAGGCCCGGGTGCGCCGTACCCCCTTGCGGGCGGACAGGTCGGGCACGAGCAGGTGCCGGGTTCGGGTACGGGCGGCCCCGCGCCGACGCCACCACAGGATGACGCCGCCGACGACGAGGAGCCACAGCCAGCTCGCGGCGATCTCGGAGTAGTGGCGGCCGAGGTCGCCGAGGTGCAGGTTGCGGTGCAGGTCGTCCAGCCACGTGGTGGCGGGAGTGGAGTCGAACCAGGTGGTCAGCTGCCCCTTGACCGCGGCGGTGTGGGGGTCGACGTAGACGGTGTGCTGCCGGTCGCCGAGGTCGGGCTGGGCGGACACCACCCGGGTGGTGGCCCCGTCCGTGCCCGGCAGCACGGCGGCGACGGTGCCCTCGGGGTGGGTGGCCCGGGCAGCGGTGACCTGCTCAGCGAGCGATTTCGGTGGGCCGCCCGGCGCGGCGGTCAGCACGTCGCCGTAGAGGACCCGGTCCAGTTGCGGGGTGACGGTGTATGCCAGGGCCGGTCAGGGCCGCGACAAACAGGAACGGTGCCACGAGGACACCGGCGTAGAAGTGCAGGCGGAGCAGGAACGCCGCCGCCGGACCGGCGCATCGGGCGGGGTGAGGGGCTCCGGCGTCGACTCGTCGTGCAGTTCGGTGACGGACATATGCTTCCGATCGGAATAACCGGGATCGTTCCCGGTGGGACTACCCCCGTACGACAATGGGTGGGCCCCCCGTCGCCGCTGCCGCGGGACCCACCTGGTGAGGTGGTCGGGCGCGGAGCCGGGGAAGTTCCCGGCTTGGCGGCGCGCCCGCCGCGGCCACCATCCCGGTGATGCCCGGTCAGGCGAGCAGTTGCTGGCCGATCCAGCCGCCGTCCGGGCACCCGGGCGGCACGGCGAACACGGCGGAGCCGATCGGGGTGGTCCACTCGTTGAGCAGGTCCCGCTCGGCGAGGCGGCGCTGGATGGGCAGGAACTGCGTCGTGACGTCCGCCTGGTAGGAGGCGAAGATCAGGCCGCTGTCGGCGGTGCCGTCGGCGGCCGGTACGCCGTCGTAGTTGTACGGGCGACGCAGGATCCGCAGCCGGTCGTCGGTGACCCGGGCGCGCGGCAGGTGGGAGAAGTCGGGGATGACGGTGAGCCCGCCGGCGTCGACGGCGGCGAAGTCGGGCTCGTCGTGTTCGGCCGTACCCGTCAGCGGAGCGCCGGTGTCGAGCCGGCGGCCGACGGCCAGCTCCCGGTCGACGCGGCCGAGCAGGTCCCAGGTCTCCAGGTTCATGCTGATCCGGCGCACGACCAGGGTGGTGCTGTCGCGTAGCCACGCCGGCCCGTCGGGCACCCACACGGCGGTCTCCAGCGGTTCGCCGGGCTTGGGGTTGGCGGTGCCGTCCAGTTGGCCGAACAGGTTGCGCTGGGTGCGACCCGGTTCCGCGCCCGCCGCCCGGCGGAACCCCTGCTGCACCCACGCCACCGTCGCGAACGGCCGGCTGTCCTTGACCAGGACCCGCTGGGCGTGGGCGACGGTGACGGGGTCGTCGGCACAGATCTGCAGCAGCAGGTCCCCGCCGGACCAGCGGGGCTGGAGGCGGTCGATGCGGAAGGCAGGCAGCGTCGCCACCGACGCCGGCCGGCGGTCGTCGAGGCCGGCGGCCCGGTAGAGGCCCGGGCCGAAACCGAACGTGACGGTCAGCCGCGCGGGCAGCAGGCCGAGCTCGGGTTCGGTGTCGGCGAGCGCCGGTCGGCCCTGGGTGAGGCGGGCGGCGTCGTCGGTGAGCAGCCGCAGCAGCCGGCCCAGGGCGGCCCGGTCGGTGGCCGGCCGCAGCGCGAGCGCGACGAACGAGGCGTGCGCCTGCGGCTCGGTGTCCACACCCGCCTGGCGGGCGCCGTGGAACGGCACGACCGCGCTGCCGACCTCGGCCACGGGCACCGTGGCGGCGGGGCGTACGTCGGTGTCGTCGGAGCGGGCGGCGGCGATCGCGGCGGCGCCCGCGAGCGTGCCCCCGGCGGCCAGGGCCCCAACGGTGAGCAGGGCGCGCCTGCGCACCGGACGGCCGGTGGGGGTGCCGGTCATGCGGCCGGGCTCGTGGCCGCCCGCGGCGTGCCGCTCATGCCCGGCATCGGGGTCGCGCCGTGGCCGGGGGCGTAGCTCTCCTGCGCGCCGGTGAACGGCTTGGCCACGGCGGTGAACGTCTGCGTCCGGCCGTCGCCGAAGGTGAGCGTGAAGGTGAGCTCGTCGCCGGGCTTCACCGGCTGCCTGAGGTTCATCAGCATCAGGTGCTCGCCGCCGGGCTCCAGCACGTGGCTGCTCTTCGCCTTGACCACGATGCCGCCCTGCTTGGCCTGCATGACCATCTTGCCGTCCTTCATGGTCATCTCATGCAGCTCCATCGGCGACACGTCGGTGGCCGCGCCGGTGATGGTCACGTCCGCGTCCCCGTCGTTGACCAGCGTGCCGAACGCCGCCGTCATGCCCTTGTCCGCGGCCTTCACCCACGGGTCGCGCACGGTCAGCACCCCGGCGGCGGCGCTCACCGACACGGACGGTGACGGGCTCGGTGCGGCCGTGGACGCGCTGTCCGACGAGCCGCAGCCGGCGGCGGCCGCAGCCACGAGGACGGCGCTGAGCAGGGCTGCCGTGCGTCGGGGTCGGCGGGGTGTGGTGAGGCTGGGCATGGCGTTCCCTTCGATGACCGAATTCACCTGGATGGTCGGCGTCACGGCGGGTAAAGTTCCGCGGCTGTCGGTGACCCACGCCACTTTGCGCGATCCGGCCGGAACGGGCGCGTCCGTAGGCGGGCCTTGAGGACCTGCGACGAGGTGGAGAAACTTTTGCCATCTGCGTAAAAAGTTTGGCGAGGGTTGACCGAAGTCCGGACACGGCGAGGATGATCCGATGCGTCGTCCCCCTCCGGCCCCCGGTCGCTGCGTCCCGGGCCTGCTCGCTGTCGTCCTCGCCTCGGT
>NZ_JBHUVA010000136.1:0-8837 GCF_042670805.1 Micromonospora sp. NPDC057141
CCGTGCGCCTCCACGGCGTCCACATCGGCGGCGGTGAGCCGGGCGTTGGCCAGGGCCTGCCGGATCACCCGCTGCTGCGATGGACCGTTCGGCGCGGTGAGTCCGTTGGACGCGCCGTCGGAGTTGATCGCGCTGCCCCGGACGATGGCGAGGACCCGGTGGCCGCGCCGCCGGGCGTCGGAGAGGCGTTCGACGAGGAGGATGCCGACGCCCTCGCCCCAGCCGGTGCCGTCGGCGGACGCGGCGAACGCCTTGCACCGGCCGTCGGGGGCGAGCCCGCCCTGGCGGGAGAACTCGGAGAACATGCCCGGCTGGGCCATCAGCGCGACGCCGCCAGCGAGGGCCATCTCGCATTCGCCGGAGCGCAGCGCCTGCGCGGCGAGGTGCAGCGCGACCAGGGACGACGAGCACGCCGTGTCGATGGTGACGGCCGGGCCCTCGAAGCCGAAGGTGTAGGCGACACGGCCGGAGGCGACGCTGCCGGCGGTGCCGGTGAGCAGGTGCCCTTCGAGCCCTTCGAGGCCGTCGCTGCCGGTGGCGGCATAGCCGGAGGAGGCGGCGCCGATGAAGACGCCGGTGACGGTGCCGTGGCTGGTGGCGGGGTCGATGCCGGCGTGTTCGAACGCCTCCCACGACGTCTCCAACAACAACCGCTGCTGCGGATCCATCGCCAGGGCCTCACGCGGCGAGATCCCGAAGAACCCCGGGTCGAACTCCGACGCCCCATACAGGAAACCACCCTGCCGCGTCGTCGACGTCCCCACCCGATCCGCATCCGGGTCATACAGGCCCTCCAGATCCCAACCCCGATCCCCCGGAAAACCACCGATCGCATCCCCACCCGACGCCACCAGATCCCACAACTGCTCAGGACTGGACACCCCACCCGGGAACCGGCACGACATCCCGACGATCGCAATCGGGTCATCGTCGTCCCGGGCGACGGCCCGCGTGACGGCGGCCGGGGCAGCGGAATGGCCGAGCCGCTCGTACAGGTGCTCAGCAAGCCGCTCCGGCGTCGGATAGTCGAACACCAGCGTCGCGGTCAACCGCAACCCCGTCGCCGCAGCGAGCCGGTTACGCAACTCCACCGACGTCAACGAGTCAAACCCCAACTCCTTGAACGCCCGACCACCCGCAACCGCCAGCACCGACGCATGCCCCAACACCGCCGCCGCCTGACCACACACCAGCTCCACCAGCAACCGCCGCGCCTCGCCCCGCGCCAGCCCGGCCAGCCGCTCCGGCCACGAGGTTCCGGTGCCGCCGGACGGGCCGCCGGCCTGGCGGCGTCCGCCGGTGCGGGCGAGCAGCCGCAGGATCGGCGGGACCTGGCCGGCATCCCCGGTGATGCGGAGGCGGGCCGCCGCGATCGCCGGCAGGGCCCTGGCGGTGGCCGCGTCGAGCAGGGCCGCCCCCTCGGCGGCGGTGAGGCCGGTCATGCCCAGCCGCCGCAGCCGCTGCGCGTCGTCGCGGTCGAGGTGGGCGGTCATGGTGCTGGTGGTGGCCCACATGCCCCAGCCGATGCTGGTGGCCGGCAGCCCCCGGGCGCGGCGGTGCTGGGCGAGGGCGTCGAGGAACGCGTTCGCCGCCGCATAGTTGCCCTGACCCGGCGAACCCAGCGTCGCCGCGATCGACGAGAACACCACAAACGCCGACAGATCCAGACGCGCCGTCGCCTCGTGCAACGCCCACGCCCCGTCCACCTTCGGCCGCAGCACCCTGGCCACGTCGTCGGCGGACAACGACGTGACGACCGAATCGGCGAGGACGCCCGCGCAGTGCACCACCGCCGTCAACGGATGCGCCGGATCCACCCCCGCCACCAACGCCGCCACCTGCCCCGCATCGGCCACGTCCACCGACACCGCCGCAACCTCAGCACCCGCCCCGGTCAGCTCCGCCACCAACGCCGCATAGCCGGAACCCTCCACCGGCAGCCGACGCGACGCCAACACCAACCGACGGGCCTGACCCGACGCGACCAGATGCCGGGCCACCACCCCCGCCAGGGTCCCCGACGCCCCGGTCACCAGTGTCGTGCCGTCCGGATCCACCGGCACCGGCACCGTCAGCACCACCTTGCCGACATGCCTCGCCTGGCTCAGATGCCGCAACGCCACACGCGCCTGCCGCACATCCCACACCCGCACCGGCAACGGCGACAACACACCACTCTCGAACAACGCCAACAACTCGCCCAGCATCCGCCCGATGCGCTCGCCGCCCGCCTCATTCAGGTCGAACGCCCGATAGGCCACCCCCGGATGCTCCGCCGCCACCACGGAGGCGTCCCGCACATCCGCCTTACCCATCTCCACGAACCGGCCACCACGCGGCAACAACCGCAACGACGCATCCACCAACTCACCCGCAAGCGCATCAAGCACCACATCCACACCCGCACCACCCGACGCCGAGGAGAACACCGCCTCGAACTCCGTCGACCGCGACGACCCGATCCGCTCCCGCGCGACCCCGAGACCCCGCAACGTCTCCCACTTGCCCGGGCTGGCCGTGGCGTAGACGGTCGCACCGAAGTGGTGCGCCAGCTGAATCGCCGCCATCCCCACCCCACCCGCACCCGAGTGGACCAGCACCGACTCACCAGCCCGCAACCCCGCCAAATCACGCAACGCGTAGTAGGCGGTGAGGAAGACCAGCGGGACGGACGCGGCCTGGGCGTAGGACCAGCCGGCGGGGATCTTCGCCACCCGCTGCCGTTCGGCGACGACCTGCGGGCCGAAGCCCGGCTCGAACATGCCCAGCACCCGGTCGCCGGGGGCGAGGCCGTCGACGCCGGGGCCGACCTCCAGCACGACGCCCGCGCCCTCGCTGCCCATCCGGGCCGCCGCGTCCGGATACATGCCGAGCGCGATGAGGACGTCGCGGAAGTTGACGCCGGTGGCCCGGACGGCGATGCGGACCTGCCCGGCCCTCAGCTCCGCGGCCGGGGCGGGGACCAGGTCGACGCCGTCGATCGTGCCGGGAGCCACGGGCGCGAGGTGCCAGAGGCCCGACGCCGGGGGCGTCAGCTCGTCGCCGGTCAGGCGCGTCAACCGGGGTACGCGCACCGCGCCCTCGCGGACCGCGAGCTGGCCGCCGGTGGGGGCCGGGTCGGCGGCCACCGCCGCGAGCAGCGCCACCGCGTCGGCGTCCAACGGGCCGTCGAGGTCGGCCAGGACGATCCGGTCCGGGTGCTCCGACTGCCCCGAACGCAGCAGACCCCACACCGCCGCACCCGCCAGATCGGCCACCCGATCCTCGTCCCGCGCCACCACGGCGTCGCGGGTCACCACCACCAGCCGCGAGTCCGCCAGAGCCTCGGCGGCCAGCCACGCCTGCACCACACTGAGCACACCCGTGACGACGTCCCGCACCGCCTCCGGAACGGGTGCCCCGGCGACGGCGACAGGCACCAGCACGAAGGCCGGCGCAGCCCGTCCCGCCTCGACGGCCGCCACCAACGCCGCCACGCCCGCGTACGCCGGCACGTCCGGAAGGTCGACCTCGCCGAGCGCCACCGCGACCGCCGCACCGGCGGCCGGGGTCACCTCCTCGGCGTGCCAGGTCACCTCGAACAGGGAACGGTCCACGGCGCTCAGGGTCGAGACGGCACCCATCTCCCGCAGCACGAGGGCATCGACGGAGACAACCGGCGCACCCGACTCGTCGGCGGCGACGAGGCGCACCCCGGAACCGGCCCGGCTCAACCGCACCCGCAGCGCGCGGGCACCCGACGCGTGCACCTGCACACCCGTGAACGCGAACGGCACCCGAGGCCCGGAGCCGGTGCCGGCGTCGATCAGCCCGATCGGGTGCAGGGCGGCGTCCAACAGCGCCGGGTGCACACCGAAGCCGCTGGCGTCGCCCGCCGCCTCGTCGGGCAGGGCCACCTCGGCGTACACGTCGCCGCCGTCACCCGTCCACACCCGGCGCAGGCCCTGGAACACCGGCCCGTAGGCCAGGCCGTGCTCGGCGAACGCCGGATACCAGCCGGCCAGCTCCACCTCGGACGCCCCGGCGGGCGGCCACGCGCCGACGGTCGGCTCCTCGACGGCGGCCCGCTCCAACACACCCTCGGCATGCCGAATCCACTCCGCCTCGGCATCGTCCTCAGGCTGGGCGTGCACCGTCACCTCGCGCGAACCGTCGCCGTCGGCCGCCCCGACACGCACCTGCACCCGCACCCCACCCGAGCCAGGCAGGGTCAACGGGGCGGCAATCGTCAACTCCCGCACCCGCGACGCACCCACCTCGTCACCCGCCCGCACCACCAACTCCACCAACGCCGCACCCGGCACCACCACCACACCCGACACCACATGATCGGCCAACCACGGATGCGTCGACACCGACAACCGACCCGTCAACACCACCTCGTCGTCACCCGCCAGCCGCACCGCCGCACCCAGCAACGGATGCCCCGCCACCCCCAGGCCAACACCCGACACGTCACCCACCCGCCACGTACCCGCCTCGGGCCAGAACCGCTCCCGCTGGAACGCATACGTCGGCAGGTCCACCCGGGACGCGCCGGCGTCGGCGAACCACGGCTGCCACGCCACCGGCACCCCGTTGACGTGCAGCTCCGCCAGGGCGGTCAGCAGCCCGGCGACCTCCGGCCGATCCCGGCGCTGGGCGGCGACGGCGAGCACACCACCGTCGTCGGGCAGGGCCTCGGCCGTCAGTGCGGTCAGCACGCTCTGCGGGCCGACCTCCAGGAACGTGTCCACCCCGACCGCCCGCAGGGCGGCGACCCCGTCGGTGAACCGGACCGCCTCCCGCACGTGCCGCACCCAGTAGTCCGGGGTGCGGATCTCCTCGGGGTCGGCCAGCGCACCGGTCACGTTCGACACCAACGGCAGGACGGGCGCGGAGAACGCCAACCGGCCCACCAACGCCCGGAACCTGTCCAGCATCGGCTCCATCAGCGGGCTGTGGAACGCGTGGCTGACGGCCAACCGGCGAACACGTACCCCCCGGCCCTGCCAGGTTTGCTCCACCTCGTCCAGGGCCTCGGACGCGCCGGAC
The DNA here is from genome assembly GCF_042670805.1 of Micromonospora sp. NPDC057141. Classification (NCBI taxonomy): domain Bacteria; kingdom Bacillati; phylum Actinomycetota; class Actinomycetes; order Micromonosporales; family Micromonosporaceae; genus Micromonospora; species Micromonospora sp. NPDC057141. The sequence goes on from NZ_JBHUVA010000136.1 coordinate 5,035, forward strand.
ACGACCACAGAGTTCGGGCCGTTGACGGCGGCGATCCCGACTCGGTCGACCAGCCCCTCCAGAGAGGCCAGCACCTCGGACTCGGCCGCGTTCACCGCCAGCATCCCGCCGCCGGCCGGCAACGCCTGCATCAACCGACCCCGCGCCACCACCAGCGCACACGCATGCTCCAGCGACAACACCCCCGCCACATGCGCGGCGACGATCTCCCCCACCGAGTGACCACCCACGAAGTCCGGCACCACACCGAACGACTCCAGCAGCCGGAACAACGCCACCTCGACCGCGAACAAGCCGGCCTGCGTGAACACCGTCTGGTCGAGCAACTCAGCCTCGGGCGTGCCCGACCCCGTGAAAAGCACCGGCTTCAACGGCTGGGGCAAACCCCGGTCCAGGAGCCCACACACCTCGTCCAACACCGACGCGAACACCGGGAACGCGGCGTACAACTCCCGACCCATGCCGGGGCGCTGCGCGCCCTGACCGGAGAACAGCACGGCGAGCGGACCCCGGTCGGCGGCCTGGCCGGCGACGGCCACACCCGACGGTTCCCCCGCCGCCAGGGCCCGCAGCCCGGCGAGGAGGTCGTCGCGGCCGGCGGCGGCCAGCACGGCCCGGCTGTCCAGGGTGGCGCGGGAGGTGGCCGACGACCACGCCACATCGAGGGGGCGCAGGCCGGGGTCGGCGTCGAGCCAGGCCGCCCAGCGACCCGCCTGCGCGGCAAGGGCGGCGGGGTGCGCGGCGGAGAGCAGCACCGGCACCGCCGGGAGTTCACGCGCGGGCGACGCAGCCTCGGCGACCGACGCGGTAGCGGGCTCGGTAGCGGGCTCGGGCGGCGGGGCCTGCTCCAGGACGAGGTGGGCGTTGGTGCCGCTCATGCCGAAGGAGGAGACGGCGGCGCGGCGGGGCCGCCCGGCGTCCCCGGCCCATGGGCGGGCCTCGGTGAGCAGGGCGACCGCGCCGCCAGCCCAGTCGACGTGCGGCGTGGGCTCGCCGGCGTGCAGGGTCGCCGGAAGCAGCCCGTGCCGCATGGCCAGCACCATCTTGATCACCCCGGCGACGCCGGCGGCGGCCTGGGCGTGGCCGAGGTTCGACTTCAACGAGCCGAGCCAGAGCGGCCGGTCGGCGGGCCGGTCCTGCCCGTACGTGGCGAGCAGCGCCTGCGCCTCGATCGGGTCGCCGAGGCGGGTGCCGGTGCCGTGCGCCTCCACGACGTCCACGTCGGCCGGGGTGAGGCCGGCGTTGTCGAGGGCCTGGCGAATGACGCGCTGCTGGGCGGGGCCGTTCGGGGCGGTGAGGCCGCTGCTCGCCCCGTCGGAGTTGACTGCGCTGCCCCGGATGACGGCGAGCACGGGGTGGCCGTTGCGGCGGGCGTCCGACAGCCGCTCGACGAGCACCATGCCGACGCCCTCGGCCCAGCCGGTGCCGTCCGCATCGGCGGAGAACGCCTTGCAGCGGCCGTCGGCGGCCAGCCCCCGCTGGCGGGAGAACTCGACGAAGCCGCCGGGGGTGGCCATCACGCTGACGCCGCCGGCCACGGCGAGGGTGCACTCGCCGTCGCGCAGGGCCTGACCGGCCAGGTGCAGGGCGACGAGCGACGACGAGCAGGCGGTGTCGATGGTGACGGCCGGCCCCTCCAGGCCGAACGAGTAGGCGAGCCGGCCGGAGATGACGCTGGCGGCGGTGCCGGTCAGCACGTAACCTTCGGCGCCCTCGGGGAGGCGACGCAGCACGGAGGCGTAGTCCTGCCCGGCGGTGCCCACGAACACGCCGGTGCGGCTGCCGCGCAGGGATCCGGCGTCGATGCCGGCGCGTTCGAACACCTCCCAGGTGGTCTCCAGCAGCAGCCGCTGCTGCGGGTCCATCGCGAGGGCCTCGCGGGGGGAGATGCCGAACAGGGTCGGGTCGAAGTGGCCGGCGGCGTCGAGGAACCCGCCCCGGTCGCTGTACGAGGTTCCCGGGTGGTCGGGGTCCGGATGGTAGAGCCGGGCCAGGTCCCAGCCCCGGTCGGTGGGGAACGGGCCGGTGGCGTCGGTGCCGGCGGCCACGAGGTTCCACAGCTCCTCGGGGGAGCCGACGCCGCCGGGGAACCGGCACGCCATGGCGACGACGGCGATCGGTTCCGGTTCGGCGCCCTCCAGTTCCCGCAGGCGCCGGTGCGCCTGGCGGAGCTCGGTGGTCACCCACTTGAGGTGTTCGAGGAGCTTCTCTTCGTCCGCCATGACCCACCCGCCCGGAGCTTGCTACCGATCGATTCCGCCGAACACTGAGGAAGCCACCACCGCAGGCATCCGACCCTGGGAATTGCCGGTATCCGACCCTCACCGTGAGTGGACGGTACTGAGCGCGCTACGGCGGCCCAACCCCTACGGGACCCCTCAATCAGACCCCGCGCGACGCCTCCCGGCGGGCCGATAACCGCAGCATGAGGCCGGTGGAAGGGCTATCGGGGAGGCCCGCTTCCGGCAATCAACCGTGGGACCGGGCGGGTGCCGGGAGGACCAGCCGGGGGCGCCCCGGCGGGGTGGCCCGGCGACGCCACTCGCGCGGGTAGCCGACGGACACCTCCTCGAACCGGACGCCGTCATACCAGGTGGTGCGGGGGATGTGCAGGTGGCCGTAGACGGCGACGCGGGTGTCGTAGCGCAGGTGCCAGTCGGCGGTCAGGTCGGTGCCGCACCACTGGGCGAACTCGGGGTAGCGCAGGACCCGGGTCGGCTCGCGGACCAGCGGGTAGTGGTTGACCAGGACGGTGGGCAGCCCGCCGCGTTCGGCGTCGAGCCGCCGCTCGGTCTGGATCACCCGCGCCCGGCACCAGGCGTCCCGGCTCGGGTACGGGTCGGGGTGCAGCAGGATCTCGTCGGTGCAGACCACGCCGGTCTCGTGCGCCCGCGCCAACGCCTGCTCCCGGGTGTACGTCCCCGGGGGCCGCCACGTGTAGTCGTAGCCGACGAAGAGCGGGGCGATCAGGACGGGCTCGCCGTCGGGGTCCCACACCGGGTACGGATCCTCCGGAGTGAGCACGCCGAGGCGGCGGCACAACGCGACGAGGTGCCGGTAGCGCGCCTCGCCGCGCAACTGGACGGTGTCGTCGCGGGGCGTCCACAGCTCGTGGTTGCCCGGCGCCCAGATGACCTTGGCGAACCGGTCGCGGAGCAGGCCGAGCGCCCACTCGACGTCGGCGGCGAACTCGCCGACGTCACCGGCGACGATCAGCCAGTCGTCATCGTTGTCGGGGCGCAACGTCTCGACGATGGCGCGGTTCTCCGCGTACACGACGTGCAGGTCGCTGATCGCGAGGAGCTGGCCGCCCTGGGAGCCGGTCACACGGAACCTCCTGACGGGCTCCGACCCTACGGAGCACCTCCGGCGGCGGCACACCCCTAGATGCGGACGGCGCACCCCTAGGGCGGGCGCTGGTCAGGACTTGCCGAACTCGCGTTGGATGATGTCGAAAATGTCGTCCTCGGTGGCGTCAGCCAGGTCGGTGGTCAGGTCGTCGGCGGGGGCGGGGGGTGGCGACGTCGGGGCGGTGTCGCCCCGCCAGCGGGCGAGCAGGTCCTCCAGCCGGCGGGTGATCTCCGTGGCGTCACGCCGGTCCCCGGGGACGGCCCGCAGCAGCCCGTCGAGCCGTTCGATCTCGGCGACGACGGGGGTGGCCGCCCCGTGCGGCACCAACTCGGCGCGCAGATGCTCGGCGAGCGCGGCCGGCGTCGGGTGGTCGAAGACGAGGGTGCTGGGCAGGGCGAGGCCGGTGTCGGCGGTGAGCCGGTTGCGCAGCTCCACGGCGGTCAGCGAGTCGA
>NZ_JBHUVA010000137.1:0-8574 GCF_042670805.1 Micromonospora sp. NPDC057141
GCCGCCGCCGTCTCAGGCGAGAGTGATCTGGTCGCCTGAGACTTTGAGCTCCTTGGCCGCGAGGGCCTTCGTCGCCGGGCCCGACGTCACCGAGCCGTCGGTGATGGAGAACCTGCTGTTGTGGCAGGTGCAGTTGATGGTGCCGCCGTCGATGTTCGACACCGGGCAGCCCTGGTGGGTGCAGATGGGGTCGAAGCCCTTGAACGTGCCGGCCTCGGGCTGGGTGATCACCACGCCCTTCGCCGCCAGGATCACACCGCCGCCGACCGGGACGTCGGCGGTGCTGGCCAGCGCGCCGGAGTCACCGGCGCCGCCGGTCGCCGACGCGCCGCCGGTCGGGGCGGAGTCGCCGCCGGCGGAGTCGTCGCTGCCGCACGCCGACAGGACGACCGCCGCGCCCACCGCCCCGGCACCGGCGAGGAGGGCGCGCCGCGTCTGCGTGGCCGGCCCGGTCTGCACCTGCTCGTCACTCATGTCTGGCCTCTCTGTCGACTGCCCGGCCCGGAGGGGTCCCGGGCCTCGTTGGGGTCCACGGATCACTGTGCCTGAAGGTTCAACAAATCGACCACAGTGATCGTCGGCGCGGACCGACGGGCGGGGCGGGGCGCGTGCGCGGTCGCCTCAGCGGGCCCCCGCCGGGACCTTGCGCGCCCGGGGGCGGGCCGGGGCGCCGTTGGCCTTCGCGGCCCGCCCGGTCGCCGCCTTCGCGCCCCGGGCCTCGCCGTCGAGCCCGAGCACCGGGCGCAGGAACCGGCCGGTGTGGCTCTCGGGCACCTCGGCGACCTCCTCGGGAGTGCCGGTGGCCAGCACCGTGCCGCCCCGGTGACCGCCCTCCGGGCCCATGTCGATCAGCCAGTCGGCCGTCTTGATCACGTCGAGGTTGTGCTCGATGGTGATCACCGTGTTGCCCTTGTCGACCAGGCCCTCCAGCACCATCAGCAGCTTGCGGATGTCCTCGAAGTGCAGGCCGGTGGTCGGCTCGTCCAGCACGTAGACCGTGCGGCCGGTGGAACGCTTCTGCAGCTCGGAGGCGAGCTTGACCCGCTGCGCCTCGCCGCCGGAGAGCGTCGGCGCGGGCTGGCCCAGCCGGACGTAGCCCAGGCCGACGTCGACCAGCGTCTTCAGGTGCCGGTGGATGGCCGGGATCGCGGAGAAGAACTCCGCCGCCTCCTCGATCGGCATCCCCAGCACGTCGGAGACGGTCCTGCCCTTGTAGTGCACCTCCAGGGTCTCCCGGTTGTAGCGGGCGCCCTTGCAGACCTCGCACGGGACGTACACGTCCGGCAGGAAGTTCATCTCGATCTTGATGGTGCCGTCGCCGGAGCACGCCTCACACCGGCCGCCCTTGACGTTGAACGAGAACCGGCCCGGACCGTACCCCCGGACCTTGGCCTCGGTGGTCTCGGCGAACAGCTTGCGGACGTGGTCCCAGACCCCGGTGTAGGTGGCCGGGTTGGACCTCGGGGTGCGGCCGATCGGCGACTGGTCGACGCCGACGACCTTGTCCACGTGCTCCAGGCCGCCGACCCGGGTGTGCCGGCCCGGCACGTGCCGCGCCCCGTTGATCTGGTTGGCCAGCACCGCGTGCAGGATGTCGTTGACCAGCGTCGACTTGCCGGAGCCGCTGACCCCGGTGACCGCGATGAGCTGGCCCAGCGGGAAGCTCACGGTCAGGTTGCGCAGGTTGTGCTCCCGCGCGCCGTGCACCACCAGCTCCCGGTCCGGGGTCTGCGGCCGGCGGACCTTCGGCGTCGGGATCTCCCGCCGCCGGGACAGGTACGCCCCGGTCACCGACTCCGGGTTGGCCAGCAGGTCCGGCACCGACCCGGAGTGCACGATGCGCCCGCCGTGCTCGCCCGCGCCCGGCCCGATGTCGACGATCCAGTCGGCGGTGCGGATGGTGTCCTCGTCGTGCTCGACCACGATCAGGGTGTTGCCCAGCCCGCGCAGCCGCACCAGCGTCTCGATGAGCCGGTGGTTGTCGCGCTGGTGCAGACCGATGGACGGCTCGTCGAGCACGTAGAGCACGCCCACCAGGCCGGAGCCGATCTGGGTGGCCAACCGGATGCGCTGCGCCTCGCCACCGGACAGAGTGCCGGCCGGGCGGTCCAGGGAGAGGTAGTCCAGCCCGACGTCGAGCAGGAACGTGAGCCGGGCGTTGATCTCCTTGAGCACCCGCTCGGCGATCATCTTCTGCCGGTCGGTCAGCTCGATGCCGGCCAGCAGCTCGGCGCACTCGCCCACCGACAGGTTGCAGACCTCGGCGATGCTCTTGCCGGCCAGGGTGACCGCGAGGACCTCGGGCTTGAGCCGCGCGCCGCCGCAGGCCGCGCAGGGCACGTCGCGCATGTAGCCCTCGAACTTCTCCCGCGACCACTCGCTCTCGGTGTCGGTGTGCCGGCGCTCGATCCACTGCACCACGCCCTCGAAGCCGGTGTAGTAGGAGCGCTCGCGGCCGAACTTGTTGCGGTAGCGCACGTGCACCTGGTCGCCGGAGCCGTGCAGGATCGTCTTCTGCGCCCGCGCCGGCAGGGCCCGCCACGGCGTGTCGACGTCGAAGTGCTCGGCCTCGCCCAGCGCCTCCAGCAGGCGCAGGAAGTATTCCAGGTTGTGCCCGCTCGACCAGGGCTGCAACGCGCCCTCGCGCAGGGTGCGCTCCGGGTCGGGGACGACCAGCTCCGGGTCGACCTCCTTCTTGGTGCCCAGGCCGGTGCACTCGGGGCACGCGCCGTACGGGGCGTTGAACGAGAAGACCCGGGGCTCCAGGTCCTCGATCGCGAGGGGGTGGTCGTTGGGGCAGGCCAGGTGCTCGGAGTAGCGGCGCTCGCGGTCCGGGTCGTCCTCGGCCAGGTCGACGAAGTCGAGCAGGACCAGGCCGCCGGACAGCCCGAGCGCCGCCTCGACCGAGTCGGTCAGCCGCTGCTTCGCGCCGGCCTTGACGGTGAGCCGGTCGATCACGACCTCGATGGTGTGCTTCTCCTGCTTCTTGAGCTTCGGCGGCTCGGTCAGCGGGTGCACCACGCCGTCGATCCGGGCCCGCGCGTAGCCCTTGCCCTGCAGCTCGGCGAACAGGTCGACGTACTCACCCTTGCGGCCCCGCACCACCGGGGCGAGCACCATGAACCGGGTGCCCTCGGCCATCGCCAGGACCCGGTCGACGATCTGCTGCGGGCTCTGCCGGGAGATCCGCTCCCCGCAGACCGGGCAGTGCGGCTCGCCGACGCGGGCGTAGAGCAGGCGGAGGTAGTCGTAGACCTCGGTGATCGTGCCGACGGTCGAGCGCGGGTTGCGCGAGGTGGACTTCTGGTCGATGGAGACGGCGGGGCTGAGGCCCTCGATGAAGTCGACGTCCGGCTTGTCCATCTGGCCGAGGAACTGCCGGGCGTACGACGACAGCGACTCGACGTAGCGGCGCTGTCCCTCGGCGAAGATGGTGTCGAAGGCCAGGCTCGACTTGCCGGACCCGGAGAGCCCGGTGAAGACGATCAGGGCGTCCCGGGGCAGGTCGAGACTGACGTCACGCAGGTTGTGCTCGCGCGCGCCACGGATGATCAGTCGGTCGGCCACTGTCCGTGTACTCCCGGTGAAGAAGGCGAGGAGGATCTGGTCGCTCGGGGCGGCCGGGAGGCTTCCGGGACGGCCCCGAGCGGTCGTGCGGGCGCAGAAGAAGCGCCTCGGCAACTCTAGCCCCGAGGTACGACAACTTTCCGCGCCCGCACATTCCCCCAGCTCAACCCGGTCACGCCGGAGCGCGTCGCGGCCCGGCCGGCCCGCACCCCCGACCCCGGCACCCCGGCGACCGACCGCCGCCGCCGCGATCAGCTCCGTGCCACCCCGGCAACACCGACAGTCACGGTCGGGCCCTCCGCCGCCGCCCGCCGCGCCAGCCGCCCCGGCGCTCGGCGGCCAGCCGGGCGTCCCGGCGCCGGCTCTCGAAGGCGACCTCCCGCTGCAACCGACGCCAACTGTCGTAGCGCCGGACGGTCAGCTCACCGGCCGCGAGGGCGTCGCGGACCGCGCAGCCCGGCTCGGCGTCGTGCGCGCAGTCGCCGTATCGGCAGTTCGTGGCCAGCGCGGCGATGTCGGCGAAGGCCCGGTCCAGGCCCGCCGCGCCGTCGAGCAGACCGACCGCGCGTACCCCCGGGGTGTCCAGCACCGCGCCGCCGCCCGGCACCGGCACCAGCGCCCGCCAGGTGGTGGTGTGCCGGCCCTTGCCGTCGACCCGGCGGATCGCCTGGGTCGGCATCACCACCGCCCCGGCCAGGGCGTTGACCAGGCTCGACTTGCCGGCCCCGGACGGGCCGAGCAGCCCGAGGGTGCGGCCCGGGGCCACGTACGGGCGCAGCGCGTCGAGGCCTTCGCCCCGCTCGGCGCTGACCGGCAGCACCGGCACCCCGGGGGCGACCCCGGCGAGCTGCCGGGCGATCGCCGCCGGGTCGGCGGCGAGGTCGGCCTTGGCGAGCACCACCAGCGGCGTGGCACCCGAGAAGTGCACCAGGGACAGCAGCCGCTCGATCCGGGCGACGTCCGGCTCGGGGTGCACCGGCTCGACGACGGCCGCGGCGTCGAGGTTGGCGGCGAGCACCTGCCCGCTGGCGTCCTTGCCGGCGGTGCGGCGCACCAGCGCCGTGCGCCGGGGCAGCACGGACTCCACGGTGACCGGCCCGTCGGGCCAGGCGCGCAGCAGCACCCAGTCGCCGGCGCAGGGCAGCCGGGTCAGGTCGCGGGCCGCGTCGGCGAGCACCGCCGCGCCGAGGGTGGCGCGGACCGGCCCGTCCGCGCCGAGGACCGTGCACACGCCCCGGTCGACGCGGGCCACCCGGCCCGGACACCGGCCGGCGCGGGTGCGTGCGTGGGCCGCCCGTTCGGCGTCCCAGCCGAGGGCGGTCAGATCGATGGACATGGCAACCTCATCGGGGTCGGAGGAGACGGTGGGGCGACACGCGTGCTTCGACCGGCATGGGCACCACCTCCTCCGAGTTCCCGGTGTCGCGTTCCACCACCGACGGTAGGGGCCGGGCCGACGCACCGAAAGCGATTTCCCCGGCGACGCCGGGGCGGCGGGCCGCTAGGGTTCGGGGCGTGACCGCCGACCCGCTGCTGATGACCGCTGACCTCGACGACGCCACGGCCCGGCTGCTGTGCACCGCCGCCGCCCTCGACGACACGGACGTCGCCGCGCCGTCGGCGCTGCCCGGCTGGAGCCGGGGCCACGTGCTGACCCACCTGGCCCGCAACGCCGACGGGTTCGTCAACCTGCTCACCTCCGCCCGCACCGGCGAGCAGATCCCGATGTACGCCAGCCCCGCGGCCCGCGCCGCCGACATCGCCGCCGGGGCGGCCCGCCCGCCCGCCGCCCACCTCGACGACCTGCGCCGCTCGGCGGAACGGTTCGCCGAGGCGGTCGCCGCGATGCCCGTGCAGGCGTGGGCGGCCACCGTGCAGACCCGGGGCGGCCCATGGCCGGCGGCGATGCTGGTCTGGGGGCGGCTGAGGGAGGTCGAGGTGCACCACGTCGACCTGGCCGCCGGCTACGCGCCGGCCGACTGGCCGCAGGCGTTCGCCCAGCGGCTGCTGCACGAGGTCACCACCAACCTGGCCGGCCGGGACGACGCGCCGGCGATGGTGCTGCGCTTCGACGGCAGCAGCCACGAGGTGGTCGTCGGCGACCCCGACGGCGCGCCGACGGTCACCGGTCCCGCCCACGGGCTCGCCGCCTGGCTGATCGGCCGTGGCGGCGCCGGCACGCTCGCCGTCACCCCCGACGGTCCCCTGCCGACCCCACCGGAATGGATGTGACAGACATGACCTACAGCGGAGACGTCACCCCCGGCTGCGCGCCGGCCGCACGCGAGCTCGACGGGCTCACCATCACCAAGGTGTCGGTGGGGCCGATGGACAACAACGCCTACCTGCTGCGGTGCCACGGCACCGGCGAGCAGCTGCTGATCGACGCCGCCAACGAGGCGCCCCGGCTGCTGGAGCTGATCGGCGACGCCGGTCTGGCCACCGTGGTCACCACCCACCGGCACATGGACCACTGGGTGGCGCTGGAGGAGGTCGTCACGAAGACCGGCGCGCGGGCGCTGGTGCACGTCGACGACGCCGCCGGCCTGCCGATCCCGGCGCAGCCGCTGGCCGACGGCGACACGGTGACCGTCGGCGACCACGCGCTGGAGGTGATCCACCTGCGGGGGCACACGCCGGGCTCGATCGCCCTGCTCTACCGCGACCCGGCGGGCGGCCCGCACCTGTTCACCGGCGACAGCCTCTTCCCCGGCGGGGTCGGCAACACGGACAAGGACCCGCAGCGCTTCGGCCAGCTCGTCGACGACGTCGAGCACCGGCTGTTCGACCGCCTTCCCGACGAGACCTGGTTCTACCCCGGGCACGGCCGGGACAGCACCCTCGGTGCGGAGCGCCCGTCGCTGCCGCAATGGCGGGCCCGCGGCTGGTGACCGGCGGCCGGCGCCGTCGCGCCCGCCCGGGGCTCAGGCCGGCGGCGCGGCGGGGACGGCGCCGCGCAGGCCGCGGCGGGTGACGAGCAGCACCACGCCGGCCAGCAGCAGGCCGAACGCCATGGTGACCAGCAGCGGCGAGACGTCCACCGGCAGCAGCCCGGCCAGCGAGCGGGACACCGTGCCGAGGGCCACGTAGAGGCCGGCCCAGAGCGCGGCCCCGACGCTCGCGCAGGCCAGGAACCGCCGGTACGACATCCGCAGGCCGCCCGCGGCCAGCGGCAGCAGCGCGTTGAACACCGGCAGGAAGGGCGCGACCAACACCATCCGGCCGCCGCCCCGACGCAGGACGGACTCGGCCGCCGCCCAGCGGGACTCCCCGATCCAGCCGCCGACGCGGCTGTGCCGCAGCCGGTCGCCGTAGCGCCGGCCGACGAGGAAGCTCAGCGACCACCCGGCCACGCAACCGGCGACCACGGCGGCGACGGTGCTCGCGGCGGTGGCCGGCCGCCCGACGCCGACCGCGGCGAGGACCGCGACGTCGCCGGGGACCAGCACCCCCACCAGCGGTACGGCGTCGAAGAGCATCACCACCCCGAGCACCCCCACCAACAGGATGATGGGCAGCTCCCCGACCTGGTCCGTCCATTCCGCCATGGCCCGTACGCTACGGCCGGTCCGCCACCTCCGGCATCGGGTTTGATCCCCCAGCCGACCCTGATCCCGCCTCGGGGTTCACCCCGCCGGCCCGGGGCCGCAGCACCTCCACCCGGCGCACCGGGGAGTCGACGGCCGGCTCGGTGGTGGGCACCCGGTAGCTGGCCACCTGGTCCAGGAGGTCCCGGGGCAGGTGGCCCCGGCCGGGGTCACCCACCAGCACCCGAGCGCCCCGGGCCACGGCGCGGCGTAGGAACGGCAGCACGCGGCCCGCCAGCACCCGGTCGTAGAAGACGTCCCCGGCGACGAGCAGATCCGCGTCCGGCCCGTCGGAGTCGAGCAGGTCCTCGCCGGTGACGGCGACGGCGACCCGGTTGGCGCGGGCGTTGACGGTGACCGCCGCGACGGCGTACGGGTCGATGTCGTTGGCGACGACCCGGTCCGCGCCGGCCAGCGCGGCGGCGATCGCGACGAGCCCCGAGCCGGCGGCCAGGTCGAGCACCCGGCGGCCGGCGGCCAGCTCGGGGTTGTCGAGCAGGTGCCGGGCCAGGGCCTGGCCGCCAGCCCAGGCCGAGGCCCAGTAGGGCGGGGGCAGGGCGTGGCCGGCCGCGGCCTCCATCCGGGCCCACCAGACGATGGCGTCCTCCGCGAGGTGCAGCCGCACCTCGGGCACGAAGGGGGTGGGCACGAGCCGCAGCCGGTCCAGCCCCTCGCCGGGCACGTCGATCTCCCGCTCCAGCACGGTCAGCGCGGTCGCTGCGGGACTCGTCATCGGGGCAAGCATGCCGCAGCCGGTCCCCCGCCGGGCGGGTTTTCCCCGGGCTGCGCCCGGGGCGCGGCCATTTTCGGGTACGCCCTGCGGCACTTCGCCCAGCAGATCCGGGTTTCGCCGGTTACTCTCGGGGAGGTACAGGGCGATCATCGACCGGCGGTCGGTGGTCACCCGCTTTGAACAGGGAGAGATGCATGGCTACCGGCACGGTCAAGTGGTTCAACTCGGAAAAGGGCTTCGGCTTCATCGAGCAGGACGGCGGAGGTCCGGACGTGTTCGTCCACTACTCGGCCATCGCGTCGAGCGGCTACCGGGAACTCAACGAGGGCCAGAAGGTCGAGTTCGAGGTGACCCAGGGGCAGAAGGGCCCGCAGGCGGACAACGTCCGCCCGATGTAGTTCCGTGCCGGTGACGGCGGTTGGGGACGACCCCGGCCGTCGTCGCAGCGCACCCGCGCCCGTCGCCCGGCGTACGTCCGCCGCGCGGCGGGCGCTCCTGTTCCCGGCGGGCGCGCTCCATCTTCCCGGCGGCGCTCCTGTTCCCGGCCGGCCCGACTTCCGGACGGCGGCCTGACGCGTCGCCGGCCCCGCGGCGCCCGCCCGGGGGGGTCAGCGCGGCGGGCGCCGCGCCGGCGCCGGGCGGGCCGCCCCGCCCTGGGCGAGGTGCTCCCGCGGGGGGGCCCCCCAA